>JAMOOT010000038.1 GCA_027065215.1 Candidatus Omnitrophota bacterium
AGGAATGAAACAATGGCAACAAGCACGGAATAGAATCTCGATAGGAAAAATCAATTGCCCAACAACAAGAAGAGATGTTACTCAAAATATTGTAATGAGAAAGCATTGCTCCTTTGGGCCTACCGGTAGTACCAGATGTATATATTATCACTGCGCATTGATGCTCCTTGATTAAGGCTGGAGAAGGGATTGGATATACCCTGGCCTTTTCCAGGACAGATGATACATCTACTACATGTCTTACCGCCTTAACTTCCGCACGCATCCCCTCCATTGCAACAAACTTATCAGAACTGGTAAGAACTAATTTTGTCTGGCTATCCTTTAAGACAAACTTTACCTCATTCTTCCACATATAATTTATTGGAACGGCAACAGCTCCCAAACGCCAGATAGCGAAATAGGCTATTACCATCTCTATAGAGTTAGGAAGGTATAAAGCAACGTTATCACCGGGGCCAACTCCAAAAGAGGATAAAAGTCCAGAAAATTGTTCCACAATCCGACATAATTCTCTATAACTTACCTTTACATTCCCATCTACAAGAACCGTTCTCTCTGCATATCGCTTAGCACTATAGAGCAGCAAAGAATAAAGGCTTGAATATTCTACATTTCTTATCTTAACTGGCATATACAAGCCCTGCGTTATTTAATAATCGTTTTATAGTCCCATCGATCCTCTGAATCTTCCTCTCTTTATTTAAAAACACATGACGAGAAAAGCCCATTGCCCTTATCTCATTCTCAACACTAAATTGATAATCGAATTCAAGATAGAGATCTCTATGGAGGCGAGGCTTTACAGATATCCTTACCTCTTCAGGATAGTAAATAGGTTGTCTATAGTTACAACTTGTCTCTATCACTGGCAAAAAAAGGCCTTGCCGTTCTAACTCGGCATATGATAAACCACAGGATTGTTCAAACCACTCAGTCCTAACCACCTCCATCCAAACGAAATAGTTAGCATAATAGACAACCCCCATTTGATCTGTCTCTGCATAACGCACCTTTAACCTAATAGAAAACATCTCAATTACAAATTATTTCTTACCTTATTTACTATCTCCTCTATCCTTTGTCTCTGTTCGTCACTGATGTCCCGCTGCTGAACATAGCGATTTATTTCTAATATTGAAGGATTTTCGTCGATATACTCTATAACCGAAGAGAGGTCCATTAACTTTTCAAATGGTATATTATCGAACAAAATCCGTAGGAGTTTATAATCTTGAGGATAGTCTAAGGTCAATCTATAATGTGGCCGTTTTACTTCTTCTGAGACCTCTATAGTACATATCTTGAAGACATCAGGATGATCAAAGAAATATCCCCATATCTCGGTATCAGTATAATCTCCTTTTGCTCGGATAATCCTTTCCAATGCACTAAATCTTACAGAATAAACTGCGCATCCTAAGGGTAAGCCGTTTATCTTTATATAGTCATACTCTCCTGTTCGGGCTATGTCTATAACTCTTTGGGCATAATATCGGCAAAAAAGAGGGTTCTCACCAGTAATTCCTACTAAATAATCCAGAGAAAACATCCGAGAGGCCTGATAAATCCGTTCTAAGACGTCCTCCTCTGATCCTGCAAAGTAATAAATCTGTCTTTCCAAAGCAATCTCTATTAAGGGAAAATCCTGAGGATTAGGTGAAGTGCATAAAATAACCTCAGATATCCCTTTCAAACTCTTTGCTCTATCAATCACCCATTCTATAATCTTTTTCCCTTTAAGATCCATCAATAACTTTAACGGAAGTCTGGTAGATTTTAGCCTTCCTACAATGATAAATCCGACCTTCATATTCCACCTCACTTTCTTTGCTTAACCGAATCACGGTGCTCGACCATATTCTCTATATCAGCAACCATCTCTATTGCAGGCCTGGCCTCCTCCAAGGCCTTGCGCGAATATGAAATCACATGTATCCGCTTAAGAAAATCTTCCAATGAAAGGCCAGAGAAAAATCGAGCGGTTCCTCCTGTAGGAAGGATATGACTCGGACCTGCGTAATAATCGCCCAAAGCAGTAGGGGAATAGAGCCCCAAAAAGACTGCTCCTGCATTAACTACCTTCTTCAACAAAGGAGCAGGGTTTTTAATCATTATCTCTAAATGTTCTGGCGCTATGCTGTTAGCAATCTCGACTGCTTCTTCCAGATTTCTAACCACTACTATAAAACCATTCACCTCTGGTATCCTGCGTCTAACCTCTCGAGCCATCTTTTTTGAAGTGGTCAAGAGGATCGCTGTCCCTCCAATGTGTTCAGCCTGGGCCTTTAGATCAGAAATCACATACTCTATAGGAGTAAACTGATTAGCGATTATTACCACCTCACTTGGACCAGCCAAAAGGTCAATATCTACCAGACCAAAGACCTGTCGTTTTGCCTCTGTAACATATTGATTACCGGGGCCTACTATTTTATCCACTCGAGGGACAGTCTTGGTTCCATAAGCAAAGGCACCTATAGCCTGTGCACCACCGACCTTAAAGATACGATTCACCTTTAGGAGGCTGGCGACTACTAATATATAAGGATTGACTCTCCCTTCTTGGTCAGGAGGAGTTGCAATATATATCTCTTTAACCCCTGCAATCTTTGCTGGAACCACTGCCATATACACAGAAGACACCAACGGACTTTGCCCCCCCGGCACATAGACGCCAACCCGCTCCAACGGGACTATCCTCTCCCCAACAAACCCTCCTCCTACTACCTTCATCTTCCAAGACTTTTCCTGTTGTCGCCGATAGAAAGCAGAGACATTCTCTATTATCGTCTTAAGTTTAGCAACAAATTCTTTGCTAACCGACTGAAAGGCCCCAGATATCTCCATCTCTGAAACAATCATCTGACGAGACGTAAGTTTTACCCGATCAAATCGCTGG
>JAMOOT010000039.1 GCA_027065215.1 Candidatus Omnitrophota bacterium
AAACGGTGAGTTTTGTGGGATATCCTTGGTCTCTGCCTATCACCGCAAGAGAAATGATAGACGCCGGTTTATCATAGTCCCTGATTCTGCCCATGGCACTAATCCTGCCAGTGCTACCCTTGGGGGATACGAGGTAATCAACGTTAAGACAACAGAGACAGGCTATCTTACATTGGATGCGATAAGACCGTATTTGAATCGGGATTGCGCTGGCCTGATGTTGACTTCACCTAATACCTTGGGGTTGTTCAATCCTGAGATAGACAAGATATCTCAGGCCCTGCATGATGTAGGCGCCTTGTTGTATTACGATGGTGCCAACTTCAACGCCCTTATGGGTTGGGTAAAGCCCGCAGATCTTGGTTTTGATATAGTCCATCTGAACCTGCATAAGAGTTTTTCTACGCCCCATGGCTCGGGAGGGCCGGGGGCTGGGCCTGTGGGAGTGGTGGACGAATTAGTGGAGTTTCTTCCGGTACCACTGGTGGAAAAGGCAGAAGATGGCAGGTTTTATTTGAATTGGGATTTGCCCAGTTCTATTGGTAAGATTTCTCCCTTCTTGGGTAATTTTGCTGTGTTGGTACGGGCCTATGTCTATCTGCTTTCATTGGGATTAGAAGGGGTTAGGGAAGGTACATTGATGGCAGTTGCCAACGCAAATTATCTGCGGGAGAAGATCAAAAATCTCCTGCACATCCCCTATGATATCGTTTGTATGCACGAGTTTGTGGCCTCGGTTGAAGAGTTGAAGCAGGAGCAAGGAATCACTGCAATGGATATAGCCAAGGCCTTGATTGATAAGGGAATACATCCGCCCACGGTGTATTTCCCGTTGATCGTAAAAGAGGCGATGATGATAGAGCCTACTGAGACCGAGAGTAAGTTCACTTTAGACTATTTTATTGACGCATTGAAGGATATAATAAGACTATCAAAGGATGATCTAAAGATGGCTCCCAGGAATACTGGTGTAAGTCGGCCAGATGAAGTAAAGGCAGTGAAGGATATGGATGTTTGTTATTGTAAAAGGGGGAGGTGAGTTATGAGAAAACTTGCATTACTCTGGTTGGCAGTGTGTTTTGTAGGAGTTGGGCTTGGATTGGCTCAGGACAGTGATAACAAAGATTCTGTCCAAAACAAGGCCTCAAATAATGTAGTGGCCTTGGAATGGGTAATGGGTATTGTGAAATCAGTAGATATAGCCAAAAAGGCCATAGAAGTTTCTTACTATGATTTTGAAAACGACAAAGATGCAGTTATCACTATCTATGTCACTAACAAGACCGAGTTTCTTGGTTCTCCTTCCCTTAAGGATATAAATCCGGGTGATGATGTAGAGGTCAGTTATACATATTCAGATGATGGAAGGCCGATGGCTGAGGCAGTAATTACAACAAAGTTCCCTTCAAAAGAGAGCGAGAAGACAGAAAAAGAGAACTAAAGTTGCGGGTTATTATATTCAATCCCTACGGAATAGGTGATGTCCTTTCCACTTATCCTTTGTTGAGTGCGCTCAAACAGGAAAGTGGTGTTCGAGAGATCTATTTCTTGGCCAATTCTCGGGCTGGACAGGTGCTAAAAGGTAATCCTTTTGTTGATCAGATTATTGTATTTGAAAGGGATAACCTTAAAGGGAGGCCTAAGGCTTGGTTTTCGTTATTCTGGCAGGTGAGAAAGTTAAGGCCTGATGTTGCCTTTGACCTCACTATGAACCGGAATTTATCCTTTTTCTTGATGTTGACTGGAGCGAAGGAGAGGATTGGGTTTGATTTTCGTTCTCGCGGGACCTTTTTGACAAAGAAGAGAAAGATAAATGGATTTGAGAAGCCAATAGTGGAGGAATATTTTTCCTTATATAGACTCTTTTATCCGAATAGCAATTTTGACCTGACCAGTGCCTGTCCCAAGATACATCTTGACGAGGAAGAAGAAAGATTTGGAAAACTTCTTATGTATAATCTTAATTTAAACCAAGATGCAGTGCTGATAGCAGTCTTTCCCGGAGGAGGAGCGAGTTGGGGAAAGGAAAGGAAGAAAAGATTTTGGCCAGAGGATAGGTTCCAGGCCTTGATTGAGAGGTTATTGGATTATGATAAGCGAGTAATCATTATGGTGATGGGGGATGCCTCTGATAGAGAGGTGTTGACCTTGCCAATTCCCTTGATTCGTTCTCGTCGTGTATTTGACCTGCGCGGAAGACTTACTCTGCGGGAGAGTTTGTCTGTGCTTTCCCTTTGTTCACTTTCTATCACCAACGATGGCGGACCTGCCCATCTCTCAGCAGCGATGGGAGTGAACTTGATTTCCATAATGGGGCCAGTCCCTGAGGCCGTTTATCGACCGTTTGCCCCAGAGGATAAAGTAAAGGTTATTGTTTCGGATAGATCGTGCCGTCCCTGTTATAGGAATTTCCGAATGCCAGAGTGTCCTTATGATTACGCGTGTTTAAAAGATATATCAGTGGAGGAGGTCTTTTCACAATGCATCCAATACTCGCCCGCATAACATTGGGGCATTTCACATTTAACATATATACATATGGGTTAATGGCAGCGGTGGGGATCGCTTGTGGTTGGGCCTGTGCGATATTGTCTGCCCACAGATATAAACTTCAAGTGGAGTTGGTAGATCGAATTATATTCTATTCTATCATTGCTGGTTTGATTGGTTCGCACTATCTTTATCTTATTCAGTATCCTGAGTCCTTTAAGGGTTGGTGGTCGTTGGTGAACATCTTGGGTGCGGGCAGGGTTTGGTATGGAGGCTTTGGTGCGGCTGTCTTATTTGCTGTTATCTATCTCAAACTCCATAGGAAGTCGGTATTGCAGTACTTTGACCTTATTAGCCCGTGTGTGGCCTTGGCCCATGGATTTGGCAGGATAGGGTGTTTTTTCAACGGATGCTGTTATGGCCTGCCTTCAAAGAAATTTGGAATTTTTCTCCAGTCAGTTGGTATGAAGGTGGTTCCCACTCAGTTAATATCTGCGTTTTTTCTCTTTCTCCTGTTTTTCATCCTCGTGTTGATACGGCGTGTATTTGGTATAGGCAGAGGGATAGTATTGGGCAGTTATCTTGTGCTTTACGGGGCATTTCGGTTTGGAATAGAGTTCCTGCGGGGTGATCCTGTCCCTATATGGTTCCACCTCAGGTTCTCTCAATGGGTTTCTTTGGTCTTGATCCTAATAGGCTTCTTACTGCTATGGATGGGAGCAAGAAAAAAGAGAAAATAAGGATTGCGGTTGATGCAGAGGGGGTGGGACAGAGGGCCGATAGGTTTCTGCATGAGCGTCTACCAGATCTGTCCCGTGAGAAGATAAAGTCTATGATAGAGAATGGCCAGGTAAAGGTGTTTTCTCCTGTTAAGAAAGAATTTATTCAATTTAAACCATCATTGAAGTTGGTAGAGGGAATGATTTTTGAGGTAGAGGCTCCAGATAGGTGGAAGGAAGAGGGAAGGTTAAGCCCGCAGGACATCCCAATAGAGATTGTATATGAAGATGAGTATTTATTAGCGATAAACAAGCCATCTGGTATGGTGGTTCATCCGGGCGCAGGGGTAAAAGATGGAACGATTGCCAACGCAGTCTTGAATTATCTGGAGAAGGTGAGCACTATTGACCCCACCCGTCCCGGGATAGTGCATAGGTTGGACAAGGAGACATCTGGTCTGCTTTTGATAGCCAAAGACAAC
>JAMOOT010000040.1 GCA_027065215.1 Candidatus Omnitrophota bacterium
TTTATCTCCACCACATACACCTTATCCCTCGCCAGCACCACTATATCCGCCCTGCCTCTCCTGCTCACATCCTCTCCCCGCACCTCATAGCCCGTTGACATAAAAAACGAAAACAAGACACTGGCATAATAGCCCTCATACTGACTAATCGGACTCTTTATGTGGTAATGATACGGAATTGCCTCAAACAATCTCTTTACCCAGTTCTTTATCCCTTCTACATCCCCATTTCCCAATGCCACATACAATCCATCCTCTAACTCCCCCCTCCTATCCTTCTCCACTACCTTCCAATAATCCAATATCGCATCGCTTAAACTCATCCGCACCTCTTTATTCGGCACCTTCAGCCTATACAACATCCCCCCTCTCGGGCTCCTTATCACCTCATCTATCGTCAAATACCCCGCCTGATACAATATCACCTCCGGCCTTATGTTCTCCACATCAAATCTGTCCATCATTTCTTCTCCAACTACTAAATTGCTCAACTCCGGTATATAGAAATTCCCACTCTCTATCAACTTTATCAGAAAATTCGGCGTACCCGAACTGAACCAGTAATCCTTAAACACACATCTATTCTTTACAAATTTCAATATATCAAATGGATTGTATAAACTGTCCCCTAAAAAGTTATACCCGTTATACCATTCTTTTACTTCTTCTAAACTCACTCCATACTTATTTATTTCCTCCCCTAAATACTCCTCTAATTCTCCCTGTGTTATCCCCACTATATTGCCAAAATCAGGATTCAATGAGATGTCCTCTAAATTATTCAATCCCGAAAATATCCCTGCCTTGCTGAAACGCGTTACACCTGTCAATAAAAGAAACTTGATATCCCTGTCCATTGACTTCAATATCGTGTAAAACCCCCTCAACACATCCCTTATCCGTTTGGCCAATTCAAGATCCTCTATATGATCTAATATGGGCCTGTCATATTCGTCTACTAAGATCACTACCTGCCTACCATATTTCTCACTCACCAACTCTATCAAACGGGCAAACTTACTACAATAATTCACCCCTTCTACCTTTACCCCAAACCCCTCTCCAATCCTCACCAGTTCCTCTTCTATAAGTGCCTTTAACTCATCCTCCCCATCAAATGTGATTTTTCCAAAGTCTACCAATATTACCGGATATCTTTTCTTCCAATCCCATTTATCATATATCCACAGTCCCTCAAATAATTCCTCCTCCCCCTCAAACAAATACCTTATCGTGGACAATAACAAACTCTTACCAAACCGCCGCGGGCGGGAGAGAAAAAATACCTTCCCCGAACGAACTAATTTGTACACTTCAGGTGTCTTGTCTATGTACAAATAATTCAAATCAGAGGTCCTTAAATCCTTAAAATCTTGCACTCCTATCGGCATTAACTTATTCATTTTCTCCTCCTTACCCACTACCCTATTCTATCACTGTAACAATACCTTACAAAAACTTAGATACATACTTAAATAAACCCAAAAACTTAAAATCTCTCTGTTTTCGCTTGATCAATCTTTGCGAATGTCAACTTTTTATCTGCCCGAAAATCTACTACAATACCCCAGCGAAACAATGTTCACACTAACACCGATTGTATTTTGTATTATCAAAAATTTTCCCTCAAAAGATCCAACAAGGCCCTATCTCGCTGGATAGGATCGCCTTTCGTAGTAAGGTATCCACCAATCATCATACCATTGGCTCCTGAGAGGAAGGCAATAAGTTGCATATCTCCAAATACCTTCTCCCGCCCAGCGATAATCCTTACTTCCTTATTTGGTAAGGCATATCTAAATAAGGCAATACACCTCAAGGCCGAAATAGGATCGATCATCTCTCTGTTCCCCAGGGGCGTTCCTGGAATAGGCAATAAAAAATTTAGCGGTACTGAATCCACATCTAAGTTTCGTAACAAGAGGGCCATCTCCACCCTGTCCTGCCAATCCTCTCCCATTCCCAATATCCCTCCAGAACATACAGAAAGCCCTACTTCCTTGGCCAACTCAATCGTGCGAATCCTGTCTTCAATCTTATGAGTGGAAACTATTTGAGGGTAAAAACGCGGCGAGGATTCTATATTATGATGATACCTATCAAGTCCAGCCGCTCTTAATGCACTTAACTGATCTTTATCCAGCATCCCTAAGGACGCACAAACTTCTATCCCCATCTCTTTGATCTCAGGGATAGACTCAATTACCACATTTAGCTCTCTATCCGTTAATCTCTCTCCACTGGTTACTATACTGAACCTTGTAGCTCCAAGTTCTTTCATCTTACGCGCATAACTTACTATTTCCTTTTTCTCTTTCATAGGATATATATCAATTCGTGCCGAACTTACCTTTGACTGAGCACAATAGGCACAATCACCTGAACAAAGACCTGATCGGGCATTGATAATAGAACAGAGATGAAACTTATTTCCACAAAACCTCTTGCGGATAGAATTGGCAATGGATATAATTTCTAAAAGGGGTTGTTGGACGAAATCTAACAAATCTTCTTTTCTCATAGAGAAAGATTATAAGTCAAATTTTGATTTCTAAAAAGACAACTTTAAACCTAAAACAAGGAGGTAAATTATGGATTACGGGACAATAAGCTTAGATCAGGCTGAAATCAGATTGAGAGAATTTGTCTATGGTGTCTATGGTTGGATGGCTGGAGGATTGGCCCTCACTGCCTTGATTGGGATGTGGATCGCCAACTCACCTCAAGCATTGATATTTTTAGCACAAAACCCATGGCTTATTTGGGTACTCTTTATCGGCCAGTTAGTTATGGTTATCTCTATTGGCGTACCATCAGTAAGTGGGACAACATCTACTATCCTCTATATCTTGTACTCTGCCCTAACTGGAGTAACCCTTTCAGGAATATTCTTAGTTTACACAAAGGCCAGCATTGCTTTGGCATTCTTTTCCACTGCTGGAATGTTTGGAGCAATGGCCATCTATGGGTATACCACCAAAAAAGACCTCACCAGGATGGGACAGATATTATTTATGATGCTTATAGGGATCGTAATAGCCTCATTGATAAATCTGTTTTTTCACTCCAGCACATTTGAGTTTATAATATCTATTCTTGGTGTAATTGTGTTTTCAGGGCTTACGGCCTATGATAACCAAAAAATAAAGCAAATCGGGCAACAAACATACTCCTTAGATGAAAACGCCATTCAGAAATTTACAGTTGTGGGTGCATTGGCCTTATATCTGGACTTTTTAAACCTATTCCTTCTACTACTCCAACTCTTAGGGAGTAGAAGGGACTAAATAGATGCAAATCTACGTAGGGACCAGTGGATATTCTTATTCCGATTGGAAGGGTAAGTTTTATCCCAATGACCTACCAGATTCACAGAGGCTTTCCTACTACAGCGAGAAGTTCAACTCTGTGGAAGTAAATATGACCTTTTACCGCACTCCTTTCAAAAATGTGGTAAGAGGTTGGTATAGCCGAACTCCTCAAGGATTTCGATTCGTATGCAAAGGTTCCCGTTATATCACGCACATACAAAGATTAAAGACCAACTTTGAATCTATCGATAAATTCTTCTCGCCCCTTTCTGAATTAAAAGAGAAACTTATATGTATCCTATGGCAACTTCCCCCTTCATTAAAATATGACCTATCTCTACTAAAAGACTTTTTCGCCTTAGTAAAAGAA
>JAMOOT010000041.1 GCA_027065215.1 Candidatus Omnitrophota bacterium
GAAAAGGATAGGATTGTGGAAGAGTCTCTAAGGAAGGCTTACCTTTGGGATGAGGTAAAAGATGCACTGCATAAAAGGGGGACATTTCTATCAGGCGGACAGCAACAAAGGTTGTGTATTGCAAGGGCGTTGGCAATGCGGCCTGAGGTCCTTTTATTGGATGAGCCTACCGCCAGTTTGGATCCGAAGGCTACTTCTATGATAGAGGAATTGATAATCGAGTTGAAAAAGACCGTTACTATAGTGCTGGTTACCCATAACCGTTCACAGGCGGCAAGGGTATCTGATTATACTGCGTTTTTGTATCTGGGACAGATAATCGAGTTTGATCTAACGCCTAAGATGTTTACTGCACCAAAGGATAAAAGGACTGAGGAGTATCTTACGGGAAAATTCGGATAACCGGAGGGAGATTATGATAGAGGCAAAGCTGAATGAGTTAAAAGAAAAGTTGGTTGAAGAGGCAAATCTGGCTGAGGAGATGGTGAGAAAGGCAATAAGAGGCCTTACTGAGAAGAAGAAAGAAGATTTGGAAACAGTTATAACGGAATACGAGTTCCAGATGAACAAACTGGAAGTAGAACTGGACGAGCTCTGCACAAATTTTATTGCCCTATATCAGCCAGAGGCAGGGAATTTACGGACTGTCCTTATGATTCTACGGATCAATAACGATTTAGAAAGGATCGGTGATCTGGCAGTAAATATATCAGAGAGTGCTTTGTTTTTGATAGAGAGGCCGTTTGTGAAGCCTTTGATAGATCTGCCAAGGATGGGAGAAGAGGCCATTGAGATGTTAAAGGATGCAGTGGATTCTTTTATAAAAAGGGACGCCAGATTGGCAAAATCCGTATGTGAAAGAGATGCGATAGTGGATGGATTGAGAGATCAGATTTTAAGGGAGTTAATCACTTATATGAGTTCAGATCCTTCCACCATTGAGCGTTCTCTCCATTTAATAAGGATATCCCGCTGTCTGGAACGAATAGGCGACCTTTCTACCAATGTTTCTGAAGATGTAGTATTTATGGTAGAGGGCAAGATCATCAAACACCATGTAGAATAATCATTCTGAATAATTCCGTTTGAATTAAAGTAGAATTGGTTTAGATAATCTTGTTCATTAAGGGAGGGTATCGGTTATGGTAAACGTGCTTGTTATGCTATAATAATTAACTTATGGACAAGGTCGGAGATAAGAAGAGCGGGTTTGTTGCAATAATTGGTCGGTGCAATGTGGGGAAGTCCACATTGCTTAATACTATTTTAAGGTATAAAGTTTCGATAATCTCTCCTGTCCCTCAGACTACTCGCTATGAGGTGAGGGGAATCTATACCGATGAGCGTGGCCAGATTGTTTTTGTGGATACTCCGGGAATAAACCTTATCCGGTTTCCTTTAGCCAAGAGATTCAATAATGTGGCTTTCAATGCCCTTCAGAATGTAGATGCTGTTTTGTATGTTGTAGATATATTGGATAAAATTGGTAGAGAAGAGCGGATAATTATGGAAACGTTGCGGCAGGTGGACAGGCCGATAGTTATGGCTTTGAACAAAAAGGATAAGGGTAAGGGATTTGTCAATGATTATATAGAGGAGACTAAGGATTTTGTGAAGTATTACATCCCTGTCTCGGCTATTCGCAGTGAAGGTATTGATGAATTGGTTTCGGCTTTGTTTGAGGTCTTGCCTTCTTCTGTGCGGTATTATTACCCTGAACAGATGAAGACAGATTTCCCTCTGAAATTATTTGTCGCGGAGATAATCAGGGAAAAATTTTTAAACCTCTTAAAGGAAGAAGTCCCCCACTATCTTGCGGTAGTGGTGGAGGAGATAAAAGAGGAACGGTCAGATTTGATTTATATTAGGGCTACGATTATTGCCAAGGAACAGCGTCATAAGGGGATTATTATCGGTAAAGAGGGGAGTCTTATAAAAGCAGCAGGTACCCAAGCAAGAAAGGAATTAAAGGTGTTTTTGGGAAAGAAAGTCCATTTAGATTTGTGGGTAAAGGTGGATGAAGACTGGATAAATGATCCGGATTTAATGCGGGAGTTAGGATATGCGGTGTAGATATTTTGGGTTGTGTGGTGGGTGCGCCTTGCAGGATATCCCCTATTCTGAACAGGTCTCTTTAAAGAAGGATCTTATCTTAAAACAGGCATATAAAAACAGGATCGAACTGCCTGAGTTTTGTGTGGAACCTTCGCCTCGTGAGTTCTTTTATCGGAACAAGATAGAGATGACTTTCTCTAATTCTGGGCAAGGCAAGGTAAATTTAGGGTTTCATCGAAGGGGACGAAATCGTGAGGTTATAGATATTCAGGAGTGCTTGTTATTCTCAGAAGATTTGCCTGTTCTATTAGAAAGGATTCGTTCATTTGTGGGTTTGAAAGGATTGCCTGCGTATGATAAATATTCCCATAATGGGTTTTGGCGGTATTTATTGGTTAGGCGCAATCGCAATGATGAATATCTTTTGTCTTTGATAACTTCTTCTCAGTTTGAACCAGATACTAAGGGGTGGGTAGAGATCCTTTCGGATTTGGACTGTGTTAAGTCTGTGTATTGGGTGATTTACGATGGGTTAGGAGATGCTGTTGGTTTTGAAAAGGTTATTCATTGCGCAGGGGAGCGATATTTGATTGAGGAACTGGCAGGTATAAAGTTTGTTGTTGGCCTGCGAGGTTTTTTTCAGGTTAATCCTTGGGGGACCGAAAGACTTTATATGTGGGTAAAGGATTATATAAAGGATAACGTGCAAGGTAAGATACTTGATTTATATGCTGGATCAGGGGGAATAGGTTTAGTCCTTGCTAAGGAGGGAATGTCAGTATTAGGAATAGAAATGGATGATTCGGCAGTGGCTGAGGCAAAACAGAATGTAGATCTCAATGGCATAAAAGGGTATTCTATGTTGAAAGGAAATGTTAGGGCGCTTTTGGGTAAGAATCCGGGTTGGCGGGGCCAATTTGATTGTATAATAATGGATCCACCTCGTTCAGGTATGCCTCCAAAGGTAAGATATCGGGTGGTAAAGTTAAATGCGAGTCATCTTGTATATATATCCTGCAATCCTGTAACCTTTATGTCAGATTTAAGAGATATTGTCCCTTCCTATGAGATCATCGATTTTAAGGCCATAGATATGTTCCCACATACCCCCCATGTGGAGTTGGTGGCATTTATGCGGAGGAGGTAAGGAGTGAGGTATTTCCTTTTCTTTTTGATATTATCTTTCACAATTTGGCAAGCAGGTAGCCGTCTAACACAAGAAGTGGATGCCTTATCGGAAGAGACGGGTATTGGGAAGGGGTTTATGGGGGTTTTTTTGTTAGGGCTTATTACCTCTTTGCCTGAACTATTTTCTACTATCACGGCAGGTTTTATTGCTAATCCAGATTTAGGATTAGGAAATATTTACGGCTCGAATGTATTTAACCTTACTATGCTTATCTGGGCTGATGCCTTTTATCGCTCAAGGTCATTGAGCAACGAATTGGCAGTCTCTTCCATTTTTTCTGGAATGGGCGCAATTTTTATGATTACCCTTCTTACGATTGGTGTCTTCTTGGCCAAGTATAATTTGCTTTTCAGTGTAGGCCGAATTTCTATAATAGATGTGCTTTGTTTGTTAGGTTATTTTTGGGTAGCAAGGG
>JAMOOT010000042.1 GCA_027065215.1 Candidatus Omnitrophota bacterium
ATCTGATCTATCTCTTCCTGCAAATCTGAACTCGTGGTAACCATGCCAAGGAGTAAAAATAACCCAAGAATAAATACTCCTAACCTTTTCACCTTTCCTCCTTTCTCCCCACCTCTTCCCATCCTCCATAACGTCGAATCCAATTTAAGGATAAACTCTCCTTAGATAGAGGAATTCCTCTCACCATACGAAAAAATACATAAGCTGTTGCCATCACATCATCCTCCGCCCAATGATATCCCTTCGATTCAAAACCCAAATCCCTGGCTATACGTGAAAGTTTATAAGAACTCCGCCCCGGCAGATACCTTCTCGCCAATTCTAATACATCTACATAGTAAATCTTGGGCATAGACATACCAATTCTCATAAACTCTGCCTTCAAAAAATCTAAATCAAACTTTACATTATAGCCCAAGACCAACTCACCCTTTGTTAAGTATCCCACCACCTCATTACCTATCTCCAAAAATGAGACTGCAGTTTTAACCATTTCAGGAGTTATCCCATGAATCGCACTAACCTTCTTCGGGATAGAAACCGAGGGCTTAACCAATCTAACGTATCGGGACAGGATCTTTCCATCCAAAGAAAACTCCGCCATTGCTATCTCGCAGATACTATCTCCCAAGGAGGGATTTAATCCAGTGGTCTCCACATCTAAAAATATCAACATAGACAATTCTCCCAACGATATTGAGGCATCAAGGAACAAGGCTTATACCATTCTTTATTATACCGCAATCCATCAATTCCGTTAAAACCTAAGGTATCAATCCAGTTGGCCCCAAACTCAAACCCAACGAGAACCGTGCGATAAAATAGATACGTGCTTATCCACCGCCAATCAGGGGAAGTAAACTCAAATACCTCATACATCCAAGGGCAATCTATTATACTAAAAGAAAATCCAACCACTCTCTTATCCTGAACCACTATCACAGAAAAAATTTGATCCTCGGGAAGAATTTCTTGAGTTAGATTCTCAAAGGTAAAATCCAAACACCGCTCTATAGACTCGGCAGTGATTTTTGCTTCACTGGTAAAAAACCGTCCTTTTCTATACCAAGATCGAACAACATCAACCAACCTCTTTCTATAAGTAAGGACATCCTTTCCTTTAAGGATCATATACCGAAGTCCCACCTTCTCTGCTCTATTCAACAAATAACTGCGTCTCTTAAACCTCCTCAATATGGAAGAATCATAAACAAATTCCCAATCAACGCATTGCACATGCCCTCTTGGCAGTTCCGATAACTGTGCAAATACCAAACCAGAAACAAATTCCGCTCTATCTAACATATCTTTGTTCTCATAGAGAAACGGCATATATTCGCCAAAACAATCCTTAGCCAACACCATTCCATCTGAAACTATTAACTCAGCTTCAGGATAGTTAACCAAGAGAGAAAAGGGATGAGCAAAGAAAGGACGCGCTTCTTTAAAGACCCTATAATAAATCTCCAACAACTCTCTCAATTGAACCAAGGAAATCATATGATGATATGATAAAACATACAAAGAAGAAATTAAAACCTTAATTCACGCAACAAAGAAACATTCCCCGGATACTCCGCTATCATCGAAGGGTGACTACCCACCTCATCTCTTCCATCAACCGATAAAAGCGCATCCACCAAATAATCAGCAAACTTTTGCACGACCCAATCCTGCTCATCTTCATACAGATGAGCAACAAAGGGACAGTCTTTATCTATTCCTATATACACATTCCCTTCCTTTTTCACTAATAGAAAAGGATAAAGCCGACAATCAAATGGCCTGAATGGATATATACGACAACAATTTTTCTCTACATCAAAGAACGGACAGACATAATAATCCTGATAAGGCCTAACCTTTACCCTGACATCTATCCCATCCGCTTCATCCTCTGATTTATTAAAGACCACAGGATCCTGGCCCCGGTTGATTATCTCCTCTACTTCCTTAGCGCTAAAGACCGGTATCCATGGATTAATCGCACTATTGAATCGACAACACCTATCACATCTCAAGCACCATTCTGTTGGCACGAAATCACGCAATCTCATCTTCTCTCCCCCTATTTCCTTATACAAACCGCTACAGCATATTCCTTAGTATGAGAAATAGAGACCTCAAAATCTCCTTTTGGAAATAACACCACCGGTCGACCACTTCTTTCTCGAGACACACTAATCTCTTTTAAAGGAACAGATTCATCCAACGTCTTTATTATAGCCTCTTTTACTGCAAATCTACCAGCCAAATATTGATAAAAAAGACTACCACGCCTTTCCTTGGCAATATCTAACTCCTTTTGAGAAAAGACCCGCAATAAAAATCTGTCTCCCCATTTCCTTACTACATCTCTGATTCGATCCACCGATACAATATCAATTCCAACTCTCATTCTCTAACTCTCCAATCCACCAATTCCAACTGTGCCTCCTCCCAGCCATTGAAGGCACTTATCGTTGGCCGAGCAACTATATCCAAAACCTTTGCACTCTCTATCTCCTCCTTTCCCCATCCCATCCTAAACCCCACTATTGGAATGCTCACTCCATTTCCTTCCACCCAAAACTTAATCGTATCCCGCGCCATCTGCTTTACCTCCGAACGAAGCGATAGATTAGGAAATAGAAAGGTAGGCATAGGATTCCCTTCACCAAAAGGCCCCAAGGATTGCATCTGTTCAATTAAAGAAAAACTCAACATATCCAACCTCAACCTGCCATCCAACCGCAACACAGGCCGTCTATCGGTTATGAGAGAATCAGCAATCCTATTGATAGAATCTGCAAATGCCTCCACATCTACTTCTCTGATAGAGAGTCCCCCTGCCAATTTATGTCCCCCAAATTCCAACAAATGTTCTGAACACATAGCCATCGCAGAGGTAATATCAAACCCATCTATTGACCGGGCCGAACCTTTTCCCACAGGGCCATCAAAACCTATAACTATTGCTGGAAACCCG
>JAMOOT010000043.1 GCA_027065215.1 Candidatus Omnitrophota bacterium
CCCGTGTCCGCACTGACCTTCCTGCTCGAGGCGAAGAGGGTCTACGAGGGGAGCCCCATGGCGAGAGCTATCTCCGAATGCGCAGACATGGAGTGCGTCCTGAACATCCTGAGAAAGATGGGCGTGAAAACGGAATACGACTTGGAACTGGAGGGGAAATCCTGAACAAATCATAATAAAAATTAATTTGGATAATAAATATAAGAAAAATCTAAATATATCATCATTTTTCGAAGAGATGATGAAGGTTGAAAGAAGTGCATTCACGATCGTATTTGCATTTCTGGTATTCGTAGTTCTAAGTTCAAACTCCCTTGCTTCCGCAGGAAGTTTTGTCATCAAGCTCGTCGAGGAACACGAGAAATTTGTGGATCCGGATTTGCTGGAGCATTATAAGGTCTTCGAAAACATGGTTAAGAAGGCCGTGGCGAACGGTACACCAATTGAGGATTTGAAGATGGTGGAGCAGCATGGGGATTTTACCTACGAATTGCGCATAGGGACGATCAAGGAATATGGGAATCAGACGATAGTCGTTCTTTATTTCTCAATGTACTGGAGGGGTTTCCTACTGCCATTTGCTTTGATCATCCATCCTCCTTTCATCATAGTTGATCGCACGCACATCCCAATCTATTTCTACGATGATATGTTCAGGTATCACTACAATATAACATATCCCAAGGAAATCGTTACGAAGAGGGAGGCCTGGAACATCCTGGTTGATTACCTCAAGAGCATCAATTATAATGGGTCTCTAGAGGACATACGTGACTACACCATGCCCTGGAAGCGGTTTGTGATGCTTGAAGGTAATAAGGTATATCGTTCACCGAATTACGCTGACATAATGTCGCATAACATAAAATTCAACGTTTCGGCAGGCCTCTGGATCCCAGCTTATATTTACTATTGGGTGAATTGGACGCATAGGAAGGAGTACCATCTCTACATTTCTGCAGTTGACGGAAAAATCCTCGAGTATGGCTATCATGAAATACGCACGTACTGCGATAATTATAGTTGTGTCTCAAATACTCGAGGAGTTGATTCGAATTTCTGGAACTACGGGCCTATAGCCGCCCTCATATTAATGACTTCAATCATCTTGATAGCGTCTACAGCATCAATAATATCTATAAAGAAATATTAACATATTTTTAAATTTAACTTTTAGTCTAAATATAAAAGAAGCAAATCAATTTTATTCGATTTTTTTAACAAAAATTTTAAATACAAGTCATTGATTAGATATTTGGTGATATTTGATGGATAAGAAGTATTTAAAGAAGACATATAAAAAAGCAATAGATAGAACTATTGTGTTATCCGTGGCAATATTATTCATATTCTTTTCGTTTGTAGGGAATGCCTCTGCAAAGTCGGCTTTCATATTGTCGGTAGCTCACGAAATTCCTGAGGAGGTTCATTGGCAGGAAATTTTGGCGAGCAATTTATATTGGTTGTTCAGATATAATGGCTATACAGCGTACAACTATCATAATGATACTCATTTATTTACCGTCTATTATGCTGCAGGAGCTTATCAAGAAAATTATTTTGCTATAACATTTTATATCGGTCATGGTAGTTATTATATAGATGATCACTGGATATATCATTATTATATTTCGACACTAGATAGTTATGCATATGATTATAGAATATATGATCATACATATGCGAAGAAAAATCATTTAATATTTATGTGGTCCTGCCACCAGGGAAAAGAAGTAGGAGGAATCATCTATGGTGAAGTTCATGGTCAACCTTATGCTTGGACTAGAACATATCTTGGTTATTATGGTTATTGGATCCCAGATGGCTCAACTTATGTATTCATAGGCTTTAAAGAGGAAGCACCATTAATTACCCGAACTATCGAAGGAGTAGATAAAGCTGGTTACCAGTTCATATGGTACTTTTTTGCTTTTGCAACTGCCTGGTATGAAGATAATAGTATTAGGTACTCTTTAGATCTAGCCGCAAAATATGTGTGGAGGAAGAATATTACTTGGGATCAGTCACCATTATTTACAGATTTTCATATGTGGGTTTATGGAGATTCTAGCTTAGTTCTAAACGATCTACCTGGAGGTGATACCCTTTGATCAAGCAGATGATTGTGACAATATTAATGTTTGTAGTTCTAACCTCAACGTCTGCAGCTCCTAGTATAAATGCTATTTTAAATATAATTGAAGAGCATAAAAAATACATAGATCCCAATTTGATGGATCATTATATAATGTTTGAAAATATAATTAAAAAAACATTAAAAAATAATACATCGATAGAGCATTATAAAATAGAAGAAAAAAATGGAGATTTTATATATTATCTTCAAATAAATTCAATTAAAAAAATTAAAAATCAAATTGTAGCCGATCTTGCATTTTGGGTAACTTGGAAATATTTTGATCTTCCATTTGCATTAGCAATGCGACCTTCTATTTTTCAAATCGATTCCTCAAATATTTCAATTATTTTTGAAGATAAATTATTTAGATATCATTATAATACTATATATCCTAAAACAATCATAACAAATAAGGAGGCTTGGGACATCCTGGTTAATTACCTCAAGAGCATCAATTATAACGGATCTTTTGAGGATGCCCGTAAACCTACCATGCCTTGGAAATGTTTTGTGATGCTCGAGGGGAATGAAATTTATTTGCCACCAAGTATGGCTGACATACTATCGCACACCATAAAATTCAACGTCTCGGCGGGGGTGTGGATTCCAGCCTATATTTTCTTCTGGGTAAATTGGACGCATAGGAAGGAGTACCATCTTTACATTTCTGCAATAGACGGGAAAATCCTCGACTATGGCTACCAAGAAATACGTACTTACTGCGATTCCGGTAATTGTGAAAATAATATACCACAGGACGAATCTAATTACCAGAAATATGATATCATCGCGGTTGTAGCTCTTATCACATTGATTGCTACAACTGCCATAATAGTTACAAAGAAATTCATAAAATAACTAAAATAATTATATCAAAAAATAAAAACTTTTTTATTTTTGATTTTTTAAAAGTGGTTTGGGGAGGGAGCCCGAGGGCGGCCGACGGTGGGCCGAGGGCCCGCTGAGGAAAGTCCCCCCTCCCCCGGCCGGGCGGCCCGCCGCAAGGCGGGGGCCCGAGAGGGTCGGCAACGGAACAGAAACGACACAGCCCGGCCCGGATGGCCGTGATCCCGCTGGGAGGGAGGACGGGCCGGGATCTGGTGAAACGGCCGACCCCGCCGGAGCAAGCCCAAGCAGCCGCTGTGAGGAGGCCGGGCGAGCGGCGGGTAGGGCGCCTAGCCGAATGCCGCCGCCCCGAGAGGGGTAACAGAAGGGGGCTTACTCCGGGCACCCTCCCCTCAGATCACGTGCTCCCTCTTCAGGAACAGCAGAAGGAGGGCGGATCCGGCCGTCGTGGTCGTGAGCCCCAGGCCGTCCCTGTTGGGCCCCCTGAAGCCGCCGAGGGGGCTCCCGTCCACGGCCGAGAACACGAGGCGGAAGTCATCCCCCTCGATCAGGTAGGCCGGCAGCCATGTCCCCCTGCTGGGATCTACCCTGTATCCGTGGTAGTCCTCTCCGGCCAGCGCAAGGAGATCCCCTTCGGGCGAGAGCTGCGCATACACCCTGACGA
>JAMOOT010000044.1 GCA_027065215.1 Candidatus Omnitrophota bacterium
TAATGCCTATGATGCGGATTTTAATAATGATGGGAATGTTGGTTTCTGGGATTATCATTTATTTAAGCAGGCCTATGGAAGCAGTGAGGGCGATCCGAACTGGAACCCAGATACTGACATGACAGGTGATGGTAATGTTGGTTTTTCGGATTATTACTATTTTAAGGCCCGTTATGGATCAAACGCTCCATATTATTAATTTTGGGAAAACAATAAAGGGAGGTAAGAAATGAAAGCAAAAAAAATTATTCTTTCATTAATCTTGTGTTTTGGCCTGATGATTTCAAGTCAGGCGTGGGCCCATTTTTTGTGGATTGAGCCCATTGGTCAACAAAATGCTAATGTAGGTGATATTGTAGGCATTAATATCTATCTCCATGCTGAATCAGATGTAGGCCTTAACTATTTTAACCTTACCATAGGATTTGATGATACCAATGTTGGCGGGGGTGAATTAACCTTCGATTCAGTCGAATATGGCGAGACTAATTTGGGACCTTTTTTCATGCCGCTTACCTATAACGAGGGCGGTTCAAACAAGTATCCAGGGGAAAGCACGATTAAGCACATTTCGAGGGACGGTTTTGTTTATTATTATGATTGGTTGCCAGCAGGAACAGACAAGCTACTCGCGACAGTGAAATTTAAATTTGATGGTGGTAACTGGGATGGTGAAGACGTATGGTTTGAATGGGATACTGACACTGGTTTCATGTGGATGGATTCAGAGGGTCACCTCTGCGGTGCGGATGACCATCTTCCTGTATATACAGATAACACAAAGACAGAGCTGCTAGGGGATAACGGTCCAGACTTTGCCCCAGTCCCCATCCCCGCTGCCGTATGGCTACTTGGCTCTGCGTTTATGGGATTGATTGGGATTAGGCGTAAGATGGCATAATTTTCACAGGGTGCTGGCCAAAGGGCCAGCGCCCTATAACACTTAAAAAGGGAGGAGGAATATGGTTCACAAAAAAATTATAACCATTATATCCATCCTTGGTTTTGTGTCTTTCACAACCTTTGTATGGGCAGTGGGAGCAATGGCAAGCCCTTATGCTACCCAGGTTATAGCTTATCAAGCAGGATCTAATGCTGCCAGTGGTTATACAGACCCATCTACTGCACTTGGTGAACCAAGCAGGGTTACTGCAGGATGGCCAAGTGGTGAAACTGATGTGACCATGTTTAATGCGGCATGGAATACAGATCAAGTCGTATCAATTGGAGCAGGAGGATATCTTATCTTAGGTTTTGATCATCCTGTATATGATGATCCATATAATCCTTATGGAATTGACCTTCTGGTATTTGGAAATGCCTTTTTTACTGATTCCAATTATCCCAATGGTGTAGCTGGTGGGATTTGGGCTGAGCCTGCAAAGATAAGCGTAAGTCAGGATGGATCCACATGGTATGATATTTCATCTGTAACTGCAGATAATCTTTTTCCTACACAAGGATATACCAATACAAGTGGTCCTTATGGAAACGATGGAACAAATCCTTCTAATTTCTTAAAACCCGTTGATCCCAATATTGATTGGCAGGGAAAGAGCTATTCAGAGCTTCTCGCACTTTATGATGGCTCAGGTGGAGGAACTGGTGTAGATATTTCTGAAACAGGGCTTGAGTGGATTCAATATGTGAAATTATGGCAACCAGAAGGGGATTCATGGTCTGCTGAAATAGATGCAGTTGCTGATGTTGCACCTGTTCCAATTCCTGCTGCTTTATGGCTACTTGGCTCTGGGCTTTTGGGATTGATTGGGATAAGACGTAAAAGACTTTAGTTGGGCAAAGCTTGAACTTTTATAATGCCCGGTTTCTCCAATAGGAGAAGTCGGGCTGATTTTTTTAGTAAAATTTAATGAAGAAGGAGAAATTATAAAATGGATAAAACAAAATTGATATTATTAATCTTCGTTGTTGTGGTTGGTGTTGGGTTGGTATTTTATATGGCTGAAAAAAATAAACAAGGCAAAAATCTTTCTGCAAAAAAGAGCGAAATTGTAGCAAAAGAAGGAGTTAAAAAAGAAGATAATAGGAATTATGTTGAGCCTATCCTTGAGGAGGATAGTGAAAAAAAAGAAATATCTTCAAAGAGTAATGCACAAAAGAACAAGAAAAAACACTCTACTAAATCCTTAGCAAAGATTAAAGAACGCCAGGCTAAGGAGCATGAATATGAGCTTAATAAGCAATTTGAGGCAGAAGCCAAAAAAAAGCTACCTTTACTTAGTATCCAGACTAATAATCCGCTTGATGAAAAGGAATTTGGCCCTCGCCGTGGTGAGATATGGGTGCGTGTTAAGCCAGATAATGCACGAGAGTTAAAACAAGTAATGAAGAAACTTGCGGATCTTTATCGCAGTCGAACCGGTTATAAAGGACCTATTACTATAATGCACTGGGTTGGAGGAAGACCGCATTTTAAAATGACATTTCCTGCTAATGATGAGAATGAGTAAAGATACTACAGCTTCCCCAACTTCACTATTGCTGGTGGACATGGCGGACCAAAGGTGAAGTTAAAGTGCGCCGAGGGATAATATATTAAAACATCTCCATCGGCAATGAGTTTTACTTTATTTCTAAAAGTGGACATCGCATCTTTCCAATCTGTATCTCCATGACTTGGTTCAAATTCAATATTAGCACCGGATCTTAGTGTCACGCCCTCAAACCAGATATTTCCATAGTAGACTTTTATGTTACCTGATGAGATTATAATGACCTGCTTTGTTTCTTCAGCTCCCATGTGGAGATAATAAGGACCATTTACTGGATCGCCTTCATCAATGAAAATATCGCAGTTAGCAATAAAGGTTATATTGGATATTTTATTACTGGAAGGGGTATGAGAAGGGATTGTTAGGGTCCCTTCTGAGGAAGGTCGTATTACTGCCGCTGGATGAGTTCCCTGGTTGGCGCAGTCAAAGAAGATTATAAGCCTTTGGGAAGGCACATTGGTAAGATCAAATAAATAAGATGGAGCCCCAAAGCCAATATAGTTATCTACCTTACCATAAAATATATTATCCGTGCCTGCGTCTTCAGGTTTATAAATAATGTCAGCCTTTTCCTTCAGTTTTTCAAGATATTCATCATCAATGGGCCTTATTAGCTCAACTGGCACACCTGAATAGGTATTATGATCCAATTGAGTGGGATTTCCGCTGTTCCAAAGGATAATGGGCTGACCTGTCCAGTCATAAGTTACTGGACATTCAAGGACCTCGCCATGAGCAAGTAAGGAAGCCTCATTTAGTAAGGGTATCTGGTCTTCCGGAAACTTTATATCTCCTTGGGCATAAGCCTTGCCATGTTCAAGACTTGTGCACTGTAGTCTTACTTCACCATTTTCTTTAAGCGACATTATGCCATATCGTTCTAAATACGCCACCGCCACTGCTCTAATCTGAGTTTGTTCCTTGCCCAGAAAACTGCCAAGTATGTTATTTTCAATGCTCTGTATGATGACTAATACAGCATTATTGTATTCATCTTCAGGATAATCATCTGAGCCTTCAGGATAAAATTGTTCATTTTCTACATCATAAAACCCAAGTGTTACAGTAACAGAGCCTTGAGGTGCACCATTTTC
>JAMOOT010000045.1 GCA_027065215.1 Candidatus Omnitrophota bacterium
GCCTCTGGCCTTGTCCCCAAAATAAACAAAACTTTTTTCATACTAATTTCTCCCTAACATATAGGATCCTAATTGTGCATTTCTCCTCGGTTTCTCACACGAAAAGCAAGAAATATCAAAAAATCATACCCCTTCTATATTCATAACTACTTCATTGTCAATTTCTATTTCTGTATCTGCGTTCCCTTTCGGGGAATAACCACAATGTAACTATTTACTTCATCCCTAACTCTTAGCACTAAGTCTCATTCCTTGCAAAACTCGGTTACCACCTGTTGCCAAAAACTAAACATACGCCTTTAGTCCCCTTCCCTATACAGTCAATAGGGAAACACATAATTCTCCACAAAATCTCCCTACAATTTCCTCACAACTCGCGGGGCGGTATCCCTTATCTTCTACTCGTCTTCGATTTCTAAATCTTATATCATTTTTCTAACGACCTCAAGCATTAGAGGTAGATGTTTTTGACATACTCACACCAATCCTTTTCCTCAGAGCAAAGGGTATTAATTCAAACACAATAAGGATATAACACCTCATTTTACAAATATTTGACGCAATAACTCTACAAAGTTGGGATTCATTAAGGTCATTGCCACGATCATCAAGCCAATTAATACCTTCATCTGAAAGTTCAAAGCACATATGTCAGAACGAAGGGAAAATCTCTCGATGCATTTCATCACGCAAGGCATCGGCTTCGGCGCGGACAAATTCTTTCGTCGCCAACTCATTCCGAAGTTCATTATAAACCGCGCTCTTCACTACCTCTTTCTGCTCCTGAAATTCTTCTTTTACTTCCCTTTCTATTTCAGAAAACGATAACTCTATCACCCTAAGCAGAACATCTGCCTTTCTCTCATCCCCAAATTCTTTTCAAACCAAATCATATATGTGCGCAGGTAATGTATACCCCATAATCTATCCTCACGCCTGGGTAAAGTATACCTTACTATCTGTTTCTGTGTCAATGAGATAGATTTTTCATACACACCCCACATCGCTTCACACGCTTTTATACCATTACCAACCCAGAATCAAGAAGTTTGAAACCCAATAAATTCTTTACTAACCCAATCCCACAAAGCACATCAGATACATTATTTTCGGAAAATTTATACCAAAGTATAAAATTTTCTTGATTTTTTTGTATATCGGTATAAAATTTCCATATGAGAAAGATTATCAAACGCTACTTACACAACTATATAGTCTCTGATCTAAAAAGAAAGATGGTTTTCATTGCTGGGCCAAGGCAAGTTGGAAAAACTACCCTTGCCCTATCAATTGGCGAAGAAACATTTAAGGAATTTTCATACCTAAATTGGGACAATATAGAAGATAGGCGAATAATTAAACAGGGCAGTTGGCCTGCTAATACAAAATTGATAATATTAGATGAGTTACACAAATACTCTAAGTGGAAATCCTTTATAAAAGGTGAATTTGACAAAAACAAAAATAGGTTTTCTTTCCTTATAACCGGGAGCGCAAGATTAGACATATACAGAAAAAGTGGAGATTCACTTATGGGTAGATATTATTTATATCGGCTTCACCCCTTTTCTTTGGCAGAACTTGCCCAAACACAAAATAACATAAAACCATTTGAAGAACTGCAATTTTCTGAAATAAAAAAATCTCATCAAAAAATATTTGAACGTCTTTACAAATTTGGGGGATTCCCCGAACCATTTATATCTCAAGATGAGAAAACTCTAAGAAGATTCCATAATGAATATCCTTCCAGACTGATATACGAAGATATCCGTTCTATTGAATTAGTGAGAGATTTATCATCTATGGAGATATTATCTGAAATTCTACCAACTAAAATAGGAGCCCCACTTTCCATAAACTCATTAAGAGAGGATTTAGAAGTAAACCATAAAACTGTTTCTTTATGGTTAGACATATTAGAGCGGTTTTATTACATATTCCGCATAACACCGTTTCACACTAATATAATTCGTTCCATTAAAAAAGAAAGGAAAGTATACTTATGGGATTGGTCAATATTAGAAGACAAAGGCCAAAAGATAGAAAATATGGTCGCTTCCCACTTATTAAAACTTTGCCACTTTCTTTATGACTACTATGGCTACAAAGCACATCTTTATTACTTCCGAAATGCCTACGGGCAAGAACTTGATTTCATCATCACCATAAATAAAAAGCCATGGTTTGCTGTTGAGGTAAAATCACAAAGCACAAAAATACCAAAACATATACTAACTTTCAAAGAAAAGATTAAAATCCCATATATTTATATTGTTACTCAACAAAACACCGACATCATACAACATAACGTCCGCATAATAAATATCGTAAAATTTCTAAATGGGTTAATATAATTTTAGGTGATTGCTCAATTTGATCCCCCCTCAGAACGTTGAGAATTTCTTCATATAGATCCTTCCCCTCCTATCCCTATATTCCTTGAGAATACATCTCTCTTTCAAGAATTGCTCTGCCACCTCTTCATCCCTTACCGCACCTACTAATTTTACTAACCCCATTTCCACATCTTTTTTAAAACATCTACCTCATATATTTTACCAGAGAGGTGGATTATTTTAATTACCTTACTTTAAGTAATTACCATTGTTTTTCAGACTCCCTACATATTTCATTGTTGTTAATTCATAGCATTATCTGAAAACCTTACACCCTAACGGATTGGCATAGAACATTCCGAACCACAAAGTATAACCTATTCAATCCTCCTCACCTCCATCTCCCTAACCGTCCTTCCCTCACTGTCTACATTTATACCCACCAAATATATCTCCCTGCCCATCCCCTCATGCTTCTCCCAATACCTCCTCTCCTCTATCTGCTTTATCGCTGGCTCCTGGGCGTCGGTCTTTATCTCTACCACATATACCTTATCTTTTGCCAATACCACTATATCTGCCCTGCCCCTCCTGCTCACATCCTCTCCCCTTACCTCATAGCCCGTTGACATAAAAAACGAAAACAGGACACTGGCATAATACCCCTCATACTGCCCCATCGGATTATTTGTGTGGTAATGATATGGGATGGACTCAAATAACCTCTTTATCCACCCCTTTATCCCCTCTACATCACCATTCCCCAATGCCACATACAACCCATCCTCTAATTCTCCCCTCCTATCCTCCTCCACTACCTTCCAATAATCCAATATCGCATCGCTTAAACTCATCCGCACCTCTTTATTCGGAACCTTTAACCTATACAACAGCCCTCCTCTCGGGCTCCTCATCACCTCATCTATCGTCAGATACCCCGCCTGATACAATATCACCTCCGGCCTTATGTTCTCCACATCAAATCTGTCCATCATCTCTTCCCCAACTACCAAATTGCTCAACTTCGGTATATAGAAATTCCCACTCTCTATCAACTTGATAAGAAAATTCGGCGTGCCCGAACTAAACCAATAATCCTTAAATACACACCCGCTATCCACAAACCACAGCACATCAAATGGATTGTACAACCTATCCCCCAAAAAACTGTACCCGTTATACCACTCCTTTACCTCTTCTAAATCTACATTATGCCTCTTTATCTCCTCCCCTAAATATATCTCCAACTCCTCCTGTGTTATCCCC
>JAMOOT010000046.1 GCA_027065215.1 Candidatus Omnitrophota bacterium
GGAATTTAGTAAGATGCCAGTTGATTTAGAGAGGGTGACACAATATTCTCCATCTGCCTTAGATACTTATTTGAAATGCCCTGTTAGATACTACTATAAATATGTATTGTCGATTCCCGAACCAGTTCGTAATACTGAGGATCCAGACCATAGAGAAGTCGGGACCTTAGTGCATTCAATATTGTCGGAAATATACCTGCCAGTGGTTAAAGAGAGATTGAGTGAGTCTTTTTTTATTTCGGCTAAGAAAAAGATAGAGTCTATATCTGTAGAGAAGGCCAAACAGATTTGGGGGAAGATTAAGTGTGAATCGATTAGAGGTCAGGCTATATTGAAAGTGATTATACGGCGCCTACAGGACTTTTTAGATGTAGAGATGAAGCGCTGGAAGATAGAAAATTTTGTAATAGAGTTTATTGAACACGAAGAGGAAGAGATAAGTTTTGAATTGGAACTTGGGGACATATTTGGCCCAGTGAAATTGTATGGCCGAGCAGATAGAATCGACCGCATTGGAGAGGAATTTATTATTTGGGACTACAAGACAGGGACTATTTCCAAACCCAATCCAGTTATGATTCTAAGTAATCCTGTTATCCCTAAGGAAGAACTTCGTGGTCGAATTAGAGCGATGTATTCCAGTATACAATTACCTGTTTACCTGATTTTATTTTCCGAATCGTGGAGTCTTTCACCTCGATTTTCTGATGCTGGATTGATTTCATTAAAAGACTTGGATTATGTGCGGTTGTTTATGACTCGGAGTGGGCGAAAAAAGGTAAAGGGTACAGACCGAGAGAAATTGGCTCAGTTGGTAAATCAGCATGTAGTTGAATTGATTTATGAGATCCGAGACATTACTATACCTTACCAGTCAGATAAGAGTTTTTGTCGTTATTGCCCTTATCGTTCGGCATGTCAGATGCGGGGTGAATGAGTTAAGGGAAGCATAATTATCAAGGACAATTGCTTTCATCAAGGTTAGGGATTATATTGAAATTACCATGGGATCTTTTTATTTGCTAAATTTGGGTTGTAAGGTCAATCAATATGAGGGCCAGTGTATTAGGGAGGCACTGGTAAAAGATGGACAGTTTTTATCTTCGACTCCAGAGATGGCGGATTTGATAATAATCAATGGTTGTGCAGTTACTTTGCGGGCGGAAAAGAAATCTGTTTCTTTGGCTTTGTTGTATAAGAGGATGGGGAAAAGTGTTGTGCTTACGGGTTGTGCTGGGCAGGCATTGTTCAATCTTGGGAAGGCATTAGATGGGATAGAGATAGTGCCTCAACAGCGTAAACTTGAATTTTTTCAGGCAAAAGAGAAAGTTAGTTATCTTTTAGGCCATCATAGGGCGTTTGTGAAACTGCAGGATGGCTGTTCGTTTTCATGTTCTTATTGCTACATCCCAAAGTTAAGAGGGCCATCTCGAGTTAGAGATGAGTTGAGTATAAAGGAAGATATTCAGGCATTGGCCCAAAGAGGGTATAAAGAGATAATATTTACTGGTATATGCTTGGGATGGGGTGGGCAGGATATTGTTTCCTTGGCAAGATTTGCCCGATCTGTGGGGATCCCTCGTGTGAGACTGAGTTCTGTTGAACCGTGTTTTGTCTCAAGCGACATTGTTACTGGTATTAAAGATGGGATCTTATGTCCACATTTGCACATACCGTTTCAGAGTGGTTCAGATTCAGTGCTTAGGAGGATGAATAGAGGCTACTCATCTGAATTTTATGAGGTGTTAGTAGATCGGGTTAGAAAGGAGATACCAGATGTAGCAATAAGTACGGATATTATGGTAGGCTTTCCAGGTGAGAGCGAGGTAGAGTTTACAGAAACGCTATCTTTCTTAGAAAAGGTGAGGCCAATGAGGATACATGTCTTCCCTTATAGTCCCAGACCGGGTACCGAGGCTGAAAAGATGGACGGACAGGTTCCAAACCGAGTAAAGAAAGAGAGGGTGAAGAAAGTCATTGAATTAGGGAGAAAATTATTTGAAGAATATAAAGAAAGAATGAATGGAAAGATTTTAAAGGTTTTGGTGATAGAAAAACAGGGTAATTTTTGGAGTGGAATAAGTGAGAACTATTTAAGGGTTGAGTTTGTATCTTCAGAACGTTGCTTAGGAGAGATAATAGAGGTAGAAGTTGATAATAAGGTAAGTGTGGAGCCAGTATGAGAAGAGGTAAAACTTATTATCGTATAAATGCCTTTGTTGCTAAGTCCTTAGGAATCTCGCGTCGTAAGGCAGATTCTTTGTTAAAGACGCAACCTTGGCGCGTTAGAGTAAACGGTCATAAATTTGATGGGAATCTATCCCTGCGCATTGATCCTAATAAAGATGAAGTGCTATTGGATGGTAATAGACTTTTTCTTCCTACGAGTAGGTTCATAATGTTGAATAAACCTCGCGGGTATGTTACGAGTGTCTCGGATCCGTATAACAAGACAGTGATGGACCTGTTACCCAAGAGTCTCCGTTCGTTAAAACCGATTGGACGGCTTGACCGTAATACCCGAGGATTGCTTTTGTTGACAGATGATGGCCGCATTATACATCCGCTTTTACATCCGAAGTATAAGATAGAAAAGGAATACATTGTAAAAGTGGATGGAAAGTTAACCGATATGGAGTTAGATAGGATAAGAAAAGGTGGAATAGTGGTTGAGAATAAACCTTCTCTTCCTTGTCAGGCCAGATTGATAAAAGTGGGTATTGAGGAATCAGAGGTGAGATTGACAATGGTGGAAGGGAAAAAGCGTCAGATTAGAAAGATGTTTGCCTTTATTGGTCATCCGGTGAGAGATTTGATCAGGATTAGGTTTGGCCCAATAAAGTTGGGAAAGTTGCCAGAAGGAAAGTATCGGCACTTAACTAAAAAAGAAAAAGAAAAACTTTATTCCTTGGTTGGTATACCGTTATGTTCCGACACCTAAAGATATATACCGGACAAGAGATTTCGCCTCAAGATCTATCCTCTATGCTCTCTCCCTTAGGGTATGAACGAGAAGAAGAGATAAGTAGGGAGGGGCAGTTTGCCCTACGAGGAGAGATCTTGGAGGTATTCCCTTATACTTTTGAATTTCCAGTGAGGATCTATTGGGATTTTGAAAAGATAGGACGGATTTCTGCATTTAATCCTATGGATGGTAGGTCTCTCTGGGATTATGAGGTAGTGGTTTTGCTTGCCAATACGAAACCTGCCCGCTTGGCCAAGAGGATCGATGAAGTCAATCCAGCGGCATTAGAAGAGATTCCCACTTATGGATTCGTCGATTTCCAAGAAGGCGATTATGTGGTGCATACCGATTATGGTATAGGGCGATTTTTGGGCAGTAAGGAGATAGAGTTAGGACAGGGCAAAAGCAAATGTTTTGTAATTGAATATGATGGTGGAGATCTCTTGTATGTGCCAGTAGAGGATGCCCACCTTATTCAAAGGTATATTGGGTTTGATCGAAGGATTAAAGTTAAACTAACACGACTTGGCACTGGAGAATGGAAGAGATTGAAAGAAAGGGTTCGGCGGGGGATTTATAGTATGGCAATGGAGATGCTAAAGATTCAGGCTATTAGATCTTCCCTGAAAGG
>JAMOOT010000047.1 GCA_027065215.1 Candidatus Omnitrophota bacterium
GGACCAGTTATACCCTTTCGACCAAATACCACATCGGAATCAGAAAGGCCTCGGCCTGCTTTTAGTATTTCCCAAATCCGCATAGCGGTCCCGGAAGGGGCATCCTTTTTGTGATGGTGATGGGCCTCTATTATCTCAATCTCATATTCATCTGGCAGGACGCTGACTGTAAGTTGAGATAAAACAAATAACAAATTTACACCTAAAGACATATTAGGGGAAAAGACAATTGCTATCTTTTCAGCGGCCTTTTTTATCATTTCCTTATCTTCTTCTGACAAACCAGTGGTCCCTATCACCGCTTTTTTTCTTAATCTTTCCACTTCAGCGACTACCTCTCTCGTAGCAGAAGGCAGAGTAAAATCTATAACCACGTCCACTTCTGGAAGGTTCGAAGGGAAGACATCTATCACCAAATCCTTTTCTCCAATCCCTAATTCTCGGATAGATTTACCCAAATCTGGATGTCCCTTTGCCTCCCATACCGCAACTACATCTATACCCTCATCTTCCAAAGATAATCTCAATATCTCATTACCCATTCTTCCTCTTGCCCCCATTACCCCGACTTTTATCATCTCTCTTCCTCCTTATCTGTTTTTTTAACCCTACCTGCTTTTACTGAACACCTCCAAACCAAGGCTATCTTTTGCCCCTCTAATGTACCACTGATACCCCAACCCAGCTATCATAACCGCATTGTCCATACAAAACCGCAATTCCGGGAAATGAACCTTTATCCCGTACTTCGTTGCCTCTTCCTCAAACCTGCACCTCAAATATTTATTAGCAGAAACCCCTCCTCCCACCACGACATCCTTAACCGAGTAGTTTCGAGCAGATTGAATGGTCTTCTCCACCAAGACTTCCACTATTGCTTTTTGATAACTGGCGCACACATCCCTCAATAGTCTATGGTTCAACTCTTTATCCCTCAGAAAATAAAGGAGAGCAGTTTTGACCCCACTAAAACTAAAATCAAAACCCTGCCCTCGATACACAGGGAAGTCATAGACTGCCTCTCCCTCCATAGCCATCTTTTCTATAACAGGGCCTCCTGGATACCCCAATCCCAATAATTTTGCTGCCTTATCTAATGCCTCACCCACTGCGTCATCCCGAGTTTTTCCTAACAGTTTAATCTTCTCCCTATCCCAATCCGAGACCAGAAAGATCTGGGTATGCCCTCCTGAGACGACCAATCCAACAAATGGCAAATCTGGAGGATTAGGATTATCTATAAACGGGGCATATAAATGGGCAATAATGTGATCAACTCCGACTAAGGGACGATTTATGGCCAAGGCAAATGCCTTGGCTACAGATACTCCTACAAGAAGAGATGGAATAAGCCCCGGGCGATTGGTTACCGCAATTAGATTTATCTCCTCCACATCACAATTTACCTTCGTAAACAACTCACGCAAAAGTGGCCACAACAATTCCAGGTGTTTACGTGAGGCTATTTCAGGGATAATTCCCCCATACCTGGCATGGATCTCGGCACTGGACCCTACTACATAACCTACTAAACGATATCCTGATTCCACTAAAGCAAAAGATGTCTCGTCACAAGAAGTCTCTATTCCCAGCACTAATAATCTTTCCATAGAGGAAGACCAACTACTTTTACTTAATCCCGATATTTATTAAATAGTTCCACACCTTATCATGGTCTACATCCAAACAAAAATCATCCCACTTTTTATTTTGTTTGAGATAAGACTTCATCTTATCTGTGTCCAATCCATATTGCTTGGCCATCTTTTCTAATTCCACCTCTATTTCCTCCTCACTGGCCTCTATACCTTCCTTGTTGGCGATTTCCTCTATTATAAAGAATAGTTTAACATCATCTTCTGCGCTTTTTAGTATATCCTCTTTTCTTTGTTCTAATATCTGACGTATTTGCTCTTCACTCATCCCCATCTGGGATAGGGTAGAAGCAAAAGAACGGAGTTTACTCTCAAACTGTCGATCAACCCATGCCTTGGGAACATCTAAAGAGGAATGCTTTAACAAAAACTCTCTTATCTGGCGGTCTATATCTCGTTTGGCCTCACTTTCTCGTGCCCTTTCCAAATTTTTCTTAATCTGCTCTCTCATTTGAGATACAGAATCATATCCCCATTTCTTTACAACCTCATCGGTCAATTCTGGTAATTCCTCTGGTTTTAGATTGGGATCATTTCTCTTATCCTCTGGTAGAAGCATCTTGCGGTATTCATTCAGTGCCTTCTCTATTTCCTCATCTTTTACTGCGCTATCCTTCCGTTTTAATTTCAATTTTTTATAATTAGCCAATTTTATTTTGGGCCATACATAGACCAACAATTTTACATCGATACTCAAATCATCATTCACATTTACATCCTCGATTATTGGGAGGTCTATTGCAGAAATATTCCTTTTTTCCACCTCATTAATTGCCAGATTAGGCAAAAAATGACGAAGCATATCCTTTATTACCTCATTCTTAAACCGCTTGCGAATTATATCTATTGGCACCTTCCCCGGCCTAAATCCTCTCAATTTAATGACCTTTTGAACCCGTCTTAATGCCTTCTCAAACTCAGCCTTTCCCTCTTCAGATGGAACCTTTACTTCCAAATGTAGTTCACAAGTAGATTTTGACATAACTCCATGCACCTCCTTAACTAAAGTCTAAATTCCTTCCCCAAATACATCTGGCGTGCCTCTGGATTATTCACCAATTCCTGAGGCGTACCCTCAAATAAAATCTTTCCCTTAGCAATCAGATATGCTCTATCAGTTATAGACAAAGTCTCTCTAACATTGTGATCCGTCAATAATATACCCAATCCTTTCTTCTTTAAGGAGAGAATTATCTGTTGAGCCTCATAGACTACAATTGGGTCAATACCCGAAAAAGGTTCGTCCAACAAAAGAAATGCAGGATTAGTAAGCAGTGCTCGAGTAATTTCCAACCTACGCCGTTCTCCCCCGGAGAGCATATAACACTTACTCTTAGCAAGATGGCTTAGATTTAATTCCTCCAATGCCCTCTCTAAACGTCGCCTTCTTTCCTTACGGGGAATAGGTAATGTCTCTAAAATAGCCATTATATTCTCTTCAACCGTCAAACTGCGAAATACTGACGGCTCTTGAGGTAGATATGCCATACCAAGTCTGGCCCGTTTATGTATAGGATAGCGAGTAATATCCTTGTCATCGAATAAAATCTTGCCTCTATCAGGCCGCACTATACCCACAACCATATAGAAAGTCGTGGTCTTGCCAGCCCCGTTTGGCCCTAAGAGCCCTACTATCTCTCCGCGCTGAATGCGGATATTAACACCATCGACTACTCGCCTACCACCATAGGATTTAATCAAATCTTTTGTTGCCAAGAGATGACTTTCCAATCTCTTCTCCCGTGTAAAATAAGACCTTAGGTTGTCCGATCATCGTTAAAGAATCGCTCTCTACATCATAGACAGCCTTCTCACTTTCAGTTACATTATCCCCCTTAACAATCTTCACATGCCCCTCCCCCACTACCTTACGAATACGGTTATCAGGAGAGTTGAAGTAAACCGTTAATTTATCGGCATAAATAGTAGCAGACTCATC
>JAMOOT010000048.1 GCA_027065215.1 Candidatus Omnitrophota bacterium
GCCAGTGAACGACAGGATTATGAATCAGCAGCATTCTTCCGCGATGCAGCACTATCTCTGAACGCAATACTGGGATCTGGCATAGTAGAACAGGCAGGATTACTCGCGATTTATGATCTAAAAGAGGCCTTAAACCTTCCCATCCTTCCTCGTCGAATAGAGGGCTTTGACATATCTACCCTTATGGGAGAATACGCTGTTGGTGCAATGGTCTCATTTTGGGATGGACAACCGGATAAAAAGAACTACCGCCGATATAAAATAAAGACGGTCCAAGGAATAGATGACTTTGCGATGATATATGAGGTGGTTAAACGCCGATGTATACGCATCTCGCGAGGTGAGGTGCAAAGGCCGGATCTCTTTCTCATAGACGGTGGGCCACAACAACTTCGCTCAGCCCAACGGGCCCTGTTAGAAACCAACTTAGAGATCCCTGTACTCGCATTAGCCAAGGGAGAAGAACTTATATATCTACCCGGGAAAAGACACCCTATCGCCCTACCAAGAGAATCAGCAGGGCTTCGTCTTCTCCAATTCGTGCGGGATGAGGCCCATAGGTTCGCCATCACATACCATCGGCACAGGAGAAAAAAAGGGATGTTTAAAGATGAAAATAGAAAAGGCAAGACAAGAACTAATCCCATTGTATAAACAAATACATCCGATTATCTCTCAACGCATCTCTGAATTTCGCCAAAAGTTGGAGAGAAATGATCTCTTAGCCATATATAAAGAACTCCTTTTCTGCCTGCTTACCCCTCAATCAAAGGCAAAGACCTGTTGGAAGGCAGTAGAAGAGATAGAAAATAGGGGACTATTATTCAAGGCCAAGGAAGAAAAGATAAAAGAGGCAATCACCGGTGTAAGGTTTCCGAACAACAAGGCAAGATACATCGTTGCCATTCAAAAACAATTTGCCTCCTCTGGATTAGACCTTAACTGGATAATAGAGATGAAAGATGACGTTCCACTCTTACGGGATAGATTGGTCAAAGAAATAAAAGGCATAGGAATGAAAGAAGCAAGCCATTTCCTCCGCAACATTGGACTGGGACAGGACATAGCGATCCTTGACCGTCATATATTAAAGAACCTCCTCAACTATGGAGTAATAACCCACATACCTGCTTTATCCCGTAAAAACTACCTATCCATAGAAAACAATATGCGTATCTTTTCAGAGAGGATAAATATTCCATTAGAGGCATTGGACCTCCTGCTCTGGTACAAAGAAACCGGCGAGGTATTTAAATAAGTTGAGGAAGGAATCTAAACTATATTCCAAAACCTCTCTATGTATCCTTGCTAAGAAACATTTTTCTTCATCTCCCTTATCTTATCTCGTATCCTTGCTGCCTGCTCGAACTGGAGGTTGCGGGCGTATTCTAACATCTGACGGGTGAGTTCTGCGATGATGTCTTCCTGAACAAAATCTCTTTCTCTTTCCTCTTCCTCTTCCTTTTTCAAGAGATTACTCACTGCTTTCTGTATCGTCTTTGGTGTAATGTTATGCCTGCGATTGTATTCCATTTGGATCTTCCGCCTTCGTTCGGTCTCATCTATCAACTCTTGAATGGACTCAGTGATTCGATCCGCATACAGAATGACCTTACCTTCCACATTCCTTGCTGCTCGACCGGCAATCTGCATAAGGGAACGTGTAGAGCGCAAAAACCCTTCCTTATCTGCATCTAATATTATCACCAATGCTACCTCAGGCAGATCCAAACCTTCCCTCAAGAGGTTTATTCCTACCAATACATCAAAGTCCCGCAACCGCAGAGATCTCAATATCTTTACCCGCTCCAAAGGATCTATCTCAGAATGGAGATACCGGACCTTAAATCCCCTATCCTGCAAGTAAAAGGTCAAGTCCTCTGCCATCCTCTTGGTCAAAGTAGTAATCAATACCCTTTGGCCCTTCTCTACCCTTATGTTTACCTCCCGAATTATATCTTCTATCTGGCCTTCAGTGGCTCTGACCTCTACCTCTGGATCCAACAATCCAGTGGGTCTTACTATCTGCTCCACTACAAACTTCCCGCTCTTTTCCAACTCATAGGGACCGGGTGTGGCAGAGACAAACAGGGTCTGAGGCATCATAGCCTCAAATTCCTCAAACTTTAATGGCCGATTATCCAAACAAGAGGGCAGGCGAAATCCATATTTCACTAATGTCATCTTCCGGGATTTATCTCCTTCGTACATAGCCCGCAATTGGGGAATTGCTATGTGAGATTCGTCTATAATCAAAAAGAAATCTTCTGGGAAGTAGTCTATAAGGGTATAAGGTCTGGAGCCCGGTGGCCGACCTGAAAGGTGCCGAGAATAGTTTTCTATCCCATGACAGTACCCTATCTCTCGCAACATCTCCATATCAAAGCGGGTGCGTTGAATGAGTCTTTGGGCCTCTAACAATTTTCCTTGTGATTGGAGAAGATCCACCTGGGCCTTTAATTCCTCCTCTATAGATTGCAGGGATTTTTCTATCCTATCCTCTCCAACAATAAAATGCTTTGCAGGATAGATCCCTATCTTATCCAATTCGTTAATCACTCTCCGCTCAATTGGGGTTAAGATCTCTATCTTATCTATCTCATCTCCCCAGAACTCTATTCGAACGATCTCTTCTTTATATGCAGGAAATATCTCTAAGACATCCCCTCTTACCCGAAAAGTGCCCCGTTTTAGATCATAGTCATTTCGCTCATATTGCATACCTACCAATCTATACATCACCTCATCTATCTCAATCTTTTGTCCTTTTTCTAAGAAAAACATCGTCTCCTTATAATCTTCAGGCGAACCCAGATTGTATATGCACGACACGCTTGCCACCACAAGGACATCCCTCCGGGTTATCAAAGAGACGGTCGTGGACAGTCTTAACCGATCTAACTGTTCGTTTATCTTAGAATCCTTCTCTATGTAGGTATCCGTCTGGGGGATATAGGCCTCTGGCTGATAATAATCATAATAACTGATGAAATACTCCACTGCATTGTAAGGAAAATACTGCTTAAACTCGCTATACAACTGGGCAGCCAAGGTCTTGTTGGGAGAAATGATTAAGGTGGGTTTATTCACTTGGGCAATAACATTGGCCATAGTAAAGGTCTTCCCTGATCCTGTTATGCCCAAGAGGGTCTGAAAATTAACTCCTTCTTTCAAATTTTGAACTATTTGACGAATGGCCTTGGGCTGATCCCCTGCTGGAGGATATGGAGCAATTAACTTAAAACCTTCCATTTTCATCTCTTGTGAAAAGAGATAATCACATTAAACCGTAACTGGTCCTGGATCAATTCCGGGGGAAACGGACCAAAAGGAGAGGCCTTGTATAAGGCATTCATTGCTATTATGAATAGAGATCGCGGGGCAGATGACCTCTCTGGAACTACATGGGCCTCTACCAATCTTCCCTTTGAATCTAAGATAAACGAGATAAAAACATCTCCGCCTCTCATTCCCCGTCGATATAAGAGAAACGCCGTATCTCTTATCTTGTGCCTAATATCATCATAATATTTGAGATAATAGGCCTTTACTTTCGGGTCAGCCGGGACCTTTT
>JAMOOT010000049.1 GCA_027065215.1 Candidatus Omnitrophota bacterium
CTTCATCTTTATTTCACCTCCGGACAAGAAAATTTCCAGAGGTGATTATCATATCAGGTGGGGAATTTTAAGGGCCTTTTCCTGGGGAATTTATTTTACCTTTGACATTGAAATGTATATCTATTAATTTTTGTTTTGCCAATGGTAAATTTTCCAAAAAAGTTTCCATAGGTGTTTTACCCTGGCATCTCTAAGCAATCTTATAAAATTCATCTAGTAATAGTTTTGTGGAATCTTTCACATATGCCATTTGTTTGAGGACTTTTGGCTTTTGTTTTTGTGTGTTCTAGATCATTTAGAGCCAGGAATAGTTGATAATCGTGAGTATCCGGTCTTCCGCAAAATTCAGTTCCCCGATCAGTAAGGATTCTTAGGATAGGCCAATCATAATCTTCAAAAAATGGAATAACTTTATCATTCAATAAATCAGCCGAGGTAATAGGCTGTTTGGTAGTATAGAGTTTAGCAAAGGCCACAGCACAATAAGTATCAATAAAAGTTTGCTGATAAACTCTACCTACTCCTCCTATATGGGTTTTTTGGTTATTTTCCCTTTCATCTCACCCTAAAGGATGATGCCTATTTTTTCTATATCTAAATTTACACAATTTTTTTTACACTACCGGTTTGTGTCTCCATGGAATATCGGCTTGGCAAGCTTGCTCAGTATATCCGGGGCTGGATGAACTATTTTGGGATATGGGAGTATTATCGTCCAATCCCTGAAATAGACCACTGGCTCAGGAGAAGGGTACGCATGTGTTACTGGAAACAATGGTGATATGCTAGAACACTGGCTACCCAGACCGGCATGACCAATCAATGGCTCAAGGATTAAGGGCTTCTGTCTGTCAAAGAGCTGCCCGATTATGATTTTTTTATTATTGGAAAACTTCTAAACTTCTTACTACAGATTTCCCCAATAAAACCACCTAATGCACCAGTAATAAAAAGAAAGAAGATCTCTAATAAATTAATAGATAATACTGGTCTTTCCTGTAATGGTAATGCAATAAGTTTTAGCACAGTAATTATAGCGATTATATTTAAACCAGCTATTAAAATTCCGAAGAACCATCCCTTTTCCGTTATTATGCATCCTACAAAAAAACTTCCTAGCAATGTGGGTATGAATTTTGATACGAGTGGAGGTGTTATGTTTGTTAATATTATCCCAGAAATGAATGTAATTAAGAAGCCTAGTAGTATTGTAGTAATTTTTTTCATCTTTTAGCCTTTTTTGTGTTGTTTATCATTATAACGCCCAAACTCAGCGACGGACAATCTTTACATGGCTGTATTGTAGAATTTGTGGAAAGCTTTCCCTAAAAAAATTGTGGTGGTAAGAACCCGAGAAGGAGAAATTAAAAGAAAGGAGGTCTTACCACCATGGCCAAAAGCCGAGAAAATGATATCACAATTTTACTTGGACTTAAAGGATGTAATATAGGGGAGATCTGGGAACAGGGGGATAGGGTAATTGTGGAGGTAGGGGTTAAGAGGATGCATGGTAGGTGCAAGCCGAGGGAAGTAGTGCATAGCTGGGGTAGGGGGAGGAAGATTTACCTTAAGCTAGAGCGGAACAGGTGGAAGTGCCGGGATTGTGGGCGTACTTTTAGTGAGGGCAGGGAGTTGGTGAGGCCATATTCTAGGCTGACCAGGCAGGCTGAAGGCGAAGCCTTAAGGCAGCTTAAAGATAGGAATTTCAGTCAGATATAAAGAGAACTTGGGATAGGCCTGCGTATTCCGATGAATATGGCCACTAATTCTTAAATTATCCGGGCATCCATTTTCAATAGCAGCACTGGGTTTGCTAACGATGGCCTAGTGGCCGGATTGAGTCAAGAATTTTTGTTTTTTTCGCATGGGCTCTCCTTTCAATTCTATTCTGTAAGAGTTATGTACTACCCTGTCCATTATGGCATCTGCAAGTGTTGGGTCCTCAAACCGAGAATGCCAATTGGACACAGGCAACTGAGTGGCGAGTATGGTTGATGCCTTGTTATACCTGTCATCCAGAATCTCCAGTATGTCCTTGGTTTGGATGAAGGACAGGCCATCAATAAGCCAATCGTCCAGGATAAGCAAATGAGTCTTTGACAATCTGGTCAGCACCTTATCGTAGGAGCCATCTCTATCCACCCACCTATTGGTAATAGTGTTGGCCGCGAACATATTCATGGCTAAAGACCGGGCAAGGCTTAGATGAACACTGCCTCAGGGCCTTGTCTATATTGTTTTTTAGGATGTTCTTTATATGCCTATAAGAGCACAGGTTTGACTCATTGGCCATGGTGCAGGTTTTCTCAAGCCTCTGTGGACCATATTCGTCGGCCAGCTTCAACACCCCTATACAGGATTTATAGGCCTGCTCAGGTGGGCGTTTTGAGCATTGTGGCCTTGTCCCTAGGTTTTCTCACCCTTGCAGGTATCACTACAAAACCATAGTGGATTGACAGATCATCATATGTAGGGTTTATCTCAGGCTCATAGTAGCAGGGTGATTTTACCCCGGCCTTAAGATTGTCCAGGACTACAATCTCTGGAACCCCTTCAAAGTAATCAAAGGCATTTATGTGGCCTCGGATCTAGCAATCCAGTTTTTCACTTTCCTGGGCCTCAGCATAGGTATAACTTGCTTGCCCCAAGGGCAGCCACAAATATGCTGGCTTCCTTTACCTCACCAGTAAGCCGGTCAATATAGGGGACCTTAACCCCCGCATAGTCCACAAAAGCAATTTCTCCAGCCTTATACTCTTGCACCATCACCGGAGACAGCTTCTTTTTCCATTCCTTGTAAAGATTGCAAAACTGACTGTAGCTATAAGCAGATGCTGGGTCAGATTGGTAATATTCCTCCCACAGGAGTCGCAAAGTCACCCCCTTCTTCTTGGCCTCCTCGTAGACCAGGGCCCAGCAAGGAATGGCCTTTTTCTTAAAGGTTCCTTTACCTTCACTCCTTGGAAACAGCAGCTCCTCTATACTGGCCTCATCCATTTCAGCCACCTCAGCCCATCTCAGACCACAGGACTGAAACCTTATCAGGTAATCCCTCACAGTCTGTCTCTCTGCCTACATTGCAGGCCCTTGAAATTGCCCTGTTGCTCATTGCAAACTCGAACTTCAACCTCAGTATCTGTTTCACCTTCCGCATGGATAACCTCCTTCTCGCCATATGTGCCCTCCCTAGTGTTTTTTGCACAGGATGGCACCTTGTATTTGTGGTTATCCAGTGTTGCTCATTTGCCCCTAAGTCGATTCTTAAATCCGTGCAAAAATGGCCGGATAAAATCGGATTGCATGGGCACTTTCCTTAGGATTGGGTGGCCGGTTTCAATCGGATTACCCACCCTGTGATCTTATTGGTGATGGATAAGGACGTACGTATCTTTGACGCAAACAAGGCGGCTGAAGAAATCCTCCTCCTTTCATGTTCAGGTATCTGCTGCGCCCATTAAAGTGGAGGAAAAGGGCTTTTGCCTCCTTACACTTGAGGACGTTACAGAGCTTTACGAGTTGAGGGAAATCATTCCTATCTGTTCGGTGTGTAAAAAGGTGAGAAGT
>JAMOOT010000050.1 GCA_027065215.1 Candidatus Omnitrophota bacterium
CAGGTGGTTTGCTGTTGTCTGGGGTGAATATTAGGTGAGTGTGGCGGTAAGACTTGTTTTGGGCCTTACTGTTAAAGATGCCCCCTGTTCATTACCCTATCTTGAGCAGGGGGTGTTTATAGATTAAGTTTATAGATTAATATGTATAGGAACTCATTATTATCAAATCAAAGGAGTAGATAGCCAATGGATACAATTGGTATTTATAGGGAATTGAATCAGGAGGTAGGACATAGGATGTATTTTTATATGCTTGCCAAGAGGGTGTTTGACTTAGCATTGGCGTTATTTTTGTTTGTTATCTTTTCCCCTTTAATGCTATTGATTGCTGTTGCCATTAAGGTAGGCTCAGAGGGTCCGATTATATATAGACAAAGGAGATTAGGGGAGAGAGGAAAGCCGTTTACTATTTACAAGTTCCGCACTATGCGTAAGGATGCAGAAAAACACAGTGGTGCGGTTTGGGCTATGCGGAATGATCCAAGGGTGACTCGTATTGGCCGGTTCCTAAGGGCAACCCATTTGGATGAACTGCCTCAGTTAGTAAATGTGATAAAGGGAGATATGTCATTAGTTGGTCCAAGGCCTGAACGGCCAGAAATCGCTAAGGATTTAAGTAAACACATTCCCAATTATTGGACGCGCCTTCAGGTGAAACCGGGCATCACTGGTTTGGCGCAAGTAAGATATCGCTATGATTCCTGTATAAAAGATGTAAAAAACAAGTTACGGTATGATTTGTTTTATATACGTAATGCCAATTTTTTGTTAGACTTACGGATTTTGTTTGATACAATAGAGCATGTGCTTTTGAGTAAAGGAATTTAAATTCGGTTTTTGATTAATATCTTTTTATTTATGAGGCAAAAGCAAGGTTTTTTTGATTATCTTCTCTATCCATTTTCTTCTCTGGTTTTATTCTTACCATTTGCTTCAGTGGTTTTAGTAAAATTAGTTTGGGCCTTTTTCTTGTTTTATGCAGTCCAATGGCCACTTAAAGTTATACTTGCTCGGTTGATTATCAGATTCTATGGTCCATTGGTATTGCACTACCCGGCCCATATCTGGTGGATGTATTCGATTCTTAAGAGGACAAACTGGTGGTTCGATATTCTATTAGGTGCTATAGCATCGTATGTATTGGTTAGATGGCTATGGAGATGTTTTTCAGGAGAGAATATTAAAGTTAGGAAATTTCCTTTATTGGTCTATTTACTTGTTTCTCTCCTCCTTTTTTATCTTGGGCAGGTCTTGTTCCCAAGGGAGGCAATAAGGATTCTACCCGGAACGAGGCTCACATTTTGGCCAGCAATGGTTGTTTTCAATGCCTTTTTGCAAGCAATGTTTGCCCCACCATTGATTCAGATGGTCTTGAGAGAAAAGGTAGTTGGTTTTTTTGAAGGGTTTCGGGTCTTACCTAAGTTGTTTTGGCGATTTTTCCTGATTACAGTGTTGGCATTTCTCTTTCTCTTGCCTTGGGTATTCTGGGAGGGTAGCTTTTTGCGCCTTGCTTGGGTAAAGGCGTATCCAGAGTTTTCACTTGGATTTATCTTTACTCAAGATGTGGTTTCTGTATTAGTAAATACATTAGTGCATTCAATTTTTGTGGGGTGGATGTATGAAGTGCTTCGGTCCCGGTAGGTATGTCTGGATATTGGTTTTAGTTTTTGCGCTTTCGGGTTGTTCCTACCAGTATCTATTAGAACATAAGATTTACCAAGAGGCCCGAAAGGTTAGATTGGCATCGGCGCAAATAGATTCTTTGCCAGAGAAAGAATATAATGCTTTGGTTGATGAATTGAGTCGTCTTGAAGTAGAATCTCGGAAAAGGGGATTGGAGTTTGCGGTTCAGCAACTCTTAGCCGAATTGTTTGTGGCTAAGGGGGATAAGAAGCGGATAGATTGGCTTAGATCTCAAGTAAAAGATAGATATCGGAAGCGATTGTATCAGGACGTTTTTGTGTTAAGTATGCGCTATGGCAATTATGATCTGGCCTTGTGGGTCTTGGATGAAGTTGAAAGAGAATTCTCTCAACAAGAGTCTGTTAGATTTTCCCTCCCATTTTTAAGGTGTATGGCCGTAGTGCGAACTGGTAATACTGATCTGTGTGATGAAGCAATTCAGTTTTATACCCAAAAGGTAAACTCCAACCAGGCCAAGGATAGATTTGTGGGATATCAAGGACTATTTTTTACTTATCTTGCTCGCGGGGACAAAGAGAAGGCAATAACTTATCTTGAGAAGATGGTGTTTGACTCTTCTCTGCCTGCAAGGGTAATATCCAATGCCCTGGCACAAGAAATTGGACTCCTTGCCAGATTAGGAGAACTTAAGCGGCTTAAGACTGTATTGGAACGGTTTAAACAGGTTTATTCTTCTCGGATGGATGATAAGATGCGGGAATATTTAGATAAAATGATAGAAAATATCAATATGGCTATCAATACACAAACTCAAAATGAGAATCCTCGTTTGTCGAACTGATAGGATTGGCGATTTTGTGCTTTCTCTTCCATTTATATATGAACTCAGACGAAATATCCCTTCAGCAAGAATTGATACCTTGATATCTCCCCCTCTGGATAAATTGGTTCCCTTTTGCCCGGAAATAGATGGATTCATTATCTATGATAAAGAGAGATTGAAAGGTTCATATAGGCATATGTTGTCCTTTGCCCAAGAGATAAAGGAAAGAGGTTACGATGTAGCGGTAGCCCTTAATCCCAATTTAAGGTTGCACATATTATTGTGGTTATCGGGTATCTCACGGCGGATGGGATGGGCGGTTAGAGGAGGAAGGTTTTTTCTCACTCAAACTATAGCGCATACTAAGCCTTTGGGACTTATGCACGAGAGTAGGTATAACTTGCTCTTTTTAGAGTTGTTAGGATTGCCTTCTCCTCGAAGAAAGATATATCCTAAATTAGTCCTTCCGCAGGAATTAGTTAAAAAGGCCTTTCCTCAGATTAGTGTAGGGATTCATCCTCATGCCAGTTGCCCTTCTAAGATGTGGCCGTTGGACAGATTTACAGAGCTGTCAAAGAGGCTCTTAAAAAGAGGGTTTGGCTTAGTGTTCTTAGGTGGGAGGAAGGCAAGAGAAAATGCTGAACAGATAATTAAGGAATTGCCAAGAAAATATCGGGATCAGATAAAGAATAGGGCTGGGCTAAATTTGGACCAATCATTGTTTGTGATTGCCTCCTGTGATGTTTTGGTATCTAACGATTCTGGCCCGGTGCATATAGCCTCGGCATTAGATGTCCCGTCAGTAGTTATATTTGGCCGAAACGATCCTGGCCTTTCACCTGTACGATGGAAACCCCTTCATCCTAATTCAGTAGTGCTTCACGAGGCAAGATGTGAGGTCTGTTTGGCGCATAGGTGCAAGAGAGGGTTTGCTTGTCTTAAGGCAATTACGGTTGACGATGTGGAGAGGGAATTGGATAATGTTTTGATTCATATAAAGTTAAGGGAGATGTGAATATGAGACCAAGTTGGGATGAATATTTTATGCGAATTGCATTTTTGGTGGCTGAGCGTTCTACTTGTCTCAGACGACGA
>JAMOOT010000051.1 GCA_027065215.1 Candidatus Omnitrophota bacterium
AGGGGATAGCTCTACTAAGTTTAAAGAGAAATTACTTGTAGGGTTGAGGCAGGTATTGAGGAGGATACCTGCTTTTTTGTATCACGATAAAATTTTTACCGTTTGGACTACAAATTTGGAAAAAGACAAAGAAGAAATCACATTAGCGGATAACATTACAAACGTTAAGGCAGTTAAAGTAAAAGATGGCAACTCTTGGTTTGAGGTTAAACGTGTTCGCCTTGAAGACTTAAATTATGGCACAACTGCGAGAATGCCATCTCAGTTCGCTGTTGAAGGAAACAAAATACTCTTTGACGCTCCAGCAGATAAAGAGTATTATCTACGCCTCATCGTTGCAGTGTCAAACGCTGGCAATTTGTCTTGGGCGACAGAGTTTGACTTTACTGATGAAGTATTAGCCCTGATACACGACGGTCTTTTGTATGAGGCATATATGTATAGAGAAAGACCAGATATGGCAAATGCTGCCTTGAATTCCTTCACTGCTACATTACGAGCAATACTTGAGATGTATGAAGAAGATAACGTAGGGAATTTGATATGGCAAGAGGAATGAACGTTTACGCATTAACATCGCCAGTTGCAGGATTGCAGGAGAGGATCCCGAAGGAATTTTTGAAAGACGTTTATTCTCCTGACTCCTTGAATGTTGAGATTTATAACGGCACAATTGCCTCTCGTCGTGGGTTGCAATTGGAAGCCAATCTTCCTGTTGAGGCAGATATAGTGAAAATGTTTTTATACCAACCTTACTCGGGCGATAGAGTTGTAATGGTTTGCACGCGGGAAGATATATTTGAGTATAACGCTACATCCAAAGTATTCCGTTTCCTCACCCCACGCTACACTACAGGCACAGTTGATGTTACGAACGGTTCAACTGTTGTAACAGGTTCAGGCACATCTTGGAGTTCAAATGTGAAGGCAGGAGATTATTTTGGTGTTGGAGATGATATTAACAGTATAACTAAATGGTATAAAATTGCCTCCGTTGATTCAGATACTCAGATTACTCTTGAGACTGCTTATGAAGAGTCAAGTCAAACTGGAGTGAATTATGTAATTCGCCAAGTATTCACAACAGGAGAAGGTGACGTTTGGCGAGTAACCCAGTTTGTGGATGATAATTATGGCGATATTGTTGTCTTTACGAATGGTAGAGATTATCCAGTAAGGTATAAATTATCAGACCCGTCGGTGGTTAGAATAAATAATGCCCATAAGTGTAAAGATTTAGTTGTATTTAAGGATAGGTTAATTGCCATCCATACGGAGGAGGGTGGAGGGTGGCAGACACAACGATTCCGCTGGTCAGCAGTAGCAAATTGCGAGAGTTGGGATGCTCTTGATTTTCAGGATTTAGTTGATACTAAAGGGTATTTAGTTTGCGGTGCATTAAGCCAGAATGCAGATTATCTTGTTTTATTCAAAGATGATTCAAAATATCTCATTCGTTGGGTTGGCGGAGATTTTGTTTTTGATAATCAGCGTATAGATTTAGTGGGCACATTAGCCCCTAATTCTGTCATCAACGTGCCTCGTTTAGGTTTTGTTTACTTCGGTTCAGATACACGGATACGTTTATATAATGGGATGGAGGATGTTGATTTAGGGTATAACGTTTGGCCTGATATTAACAATACGAATATTAACGTTGCCTATAAGATTCATTCATTCTACGTATCCTACAAAAATCAAGTTCGCATATTTTTGCCAATTGTTGAGGATACGATAAATACTTGTTTTGTTTATGATGTAGATAACAAAGCGTGGTTGAAGTGGCAGTATAAGAAAGAGATTTTATCGGCGGTGGAGTTTTGGAATGTGAGCACGTGGGTTTGGAATCAACCTCCTTTGGCTAATATGTTGTGGACAGAATGGACTTCCAGATGGAACTCACGGGAATATTTAGAAGATTCGCCAATGACTTTATATGGTATAAAAGGAAAAGTTGTGTTGGCAGATAGGAGTTATAGTGATGATGATGAGGTTTACGAGAGCTATTTTATTACTAAGAGGTTAAACTTTAAAATGCCTTCCCTGTATAAGCGTCTTTGGAAAATACAAATTTGGGCAGAAGCATTAAATAATAATATAGATGTTTCTATACGAGGGGACGACAATTTATATTGGAGCCAAACAGAGACAATAGATTTAAATGCAATGGATAGAGATATAGTTAAAACAGATTTAATTTTTGACGAGAATGCAGAAAATTTTGATTTGCGAATTAAAGGAAGTGGGTATTGGCGAGTATTGGCATTATTATTTTGGTATTCGCCAAGTTATAGCGTAGTATAAGGAGGCAGTTATGGCATACACGAGAGATTGGGATGAATCACAACCAACAGATAATGAATATGGATATACTACTGGCAGTTGGTTTAGAAAGGTGAAGATAGATATTGCACAACGCTTGAAAGATTGGATATACGGTTTCATCTCAGGCGAAACTAAAATTGGCTTAAAGAAAGCCCCTTTGCACCCTGTAAGTTCCGACCCTGCGACAGAATCGGATAAGGGGATATTGTATGTTAAGGAAGTAGATGGAGTAAAGGAGTTGTTTTATAAGGATAGTGGGGGTAATGTGAAGCAATTAACTTCGCAGGGCAAATTAAATCTTACAGATGAAGGCGTTGTTTATTTAACTGGCGATCAGACGATAAATGGAGTTAAGACATTTAATTCTTTCCCTGTAACCCCTTCTGCTAATCCTTCTTCTGATTATGAAGTTGCTAATAAGAAATATGTAGATGATAAAATTTCTTCTTTGCCTTCTCCAATCGGAGGACTTGATTTTGGAGTTCCTGTCAGTAAAAATGCAGGAACAGTTTATCATGCGGACGCTCCGGGTTTTGTGGTGGCATATACTAATCCTACTGGTGGTGGAAGTGGAGTGGGTATTATAGGATATTCGGATAGTTCTAATCCACCATCGACAATAAGACAAAGGTCTTATGTGGATGTTGCAGAAAACGGAACAGTTTCCTGTCCAATAACTTTTCCTGTTAAAAAAGGTGATTATTGGAAAGTTGTTTCACAGAATGCAAGTGCGACTATTTGGTGGATTCCGTTAGAAATTTCTTATGCTTGGTAATGAGGTTAACAAATGCTCCTCAAAACTAAACCCACATATTACACAAAATACCGAGACCAAGAACTCAATAATTTCATCCTTGACGTATATGATGATTTTCGCCTTCTTGAACCAACGTTGGTTACAGAATTACCAGCACCTGTAAAAGAGTATCGTGGCAAGTTTGTATTGAAGCAGGGCGACCCTGACGAGTTGTATGTGTGTGTGCAGGAGAGTGGAGGCTATACGTGGAAAAAGGTATCATTATCGTAGCATCAACAATAATCTGTGCCTTCTTAGGTGCCTATGGTGGCAAGGCAGGGACCAGTAAGGCATGGCGTAGATTTGGAATACCGATTGCCCTGACGTTGCTTCTCTCCTCATCCCAGCACCTCCTTAAGTATGCCTTGTGTTTCTTAGGGATGTCCATACCCCTATCTCTG
>JAMOOT010000052.1 GCA_027065215.1 Candidatus Omnitrophota bacterium
CTGACCTTAACCCAAGGCTTCGACGGGCGATTGAAAAGGCTAAGGCGGCGAATATGCCTATAGATAATATAGAACGGGCTATTAAGAAGGGAACAGGAGAATTGCCGGGCGTGACTTATGAGCCGGTGGTTTATGAAGGCTATGGTCCGGGGGGAGCAGCAATTCTGATCCATGCTTATACTGACAACAAGAATCGCACGGTAGCTGAGATACGCCATATCTTTTCTAAAAAGGGTGGGAATATGGCGGGTGCTGGTAGTGTAGCATGGATATTCTCTAAGAAGGGATTGATAATTATAGATAAATCGGTTATTGATGAGGATTCGTTGATGGAAATCGTTCTTGAGGCAGGAGCTGAAGATCTTAAATCCGAAGGAGATACTTATGAGGTCTTTTGTGAACCTGCAAATTTAGAGGTAGTTCGTCAGGCCTTAGACGATAAGGGGATTTCATATCAATCGGCCGATATAACTATGATCCCTTCGACTACAGTACAGATAACGGATGAGCATACTGCCAGACAACTTCTTTCATTGATGGAAGCATTAGAGGAGCATGACGATGTGGAGAACGTTTACTCGAATTTCGATATACCCGATGATGTGATGGAAAAGATATCAGGGGAATGAAACCGAGTAATAGTAAATAAAAATTGATGTTACGACGAATTTTATGACCCTTGTGTGCCATAAGTGTGGGCATAGATTGGCAATTTTTTAGGTTGAGGTTATAATATTACTCGTCTTTGGAGGTGAAGGATGTTTACCACAGATAAATTGAGAGATAGTTTTTTGCGATTTTTTGAATCTAAGGGACACAAAGTGGTCCCTTCGGATAGTCTGGTTCCTTCTGATGACCCAACAGTTCTATTTACCAGTGCAGGGATGAATCAATTCAAACCGCAGTTTATGGGGCATATAACCGATTTTACGCGAGCAACCTCTTGTCAAAAGTGCCTTCGTACGGATGATCTGCCTGAAGTGGGGAAAACTCCCTACCACCATACATTTTTTGAGATGTTGGGCAATTTTTCTTTTGGTGATTACTTTAAAGAAGAGGCAATTGTGTGGGCGTGGGAGTATCTGACAGATGTATTAGGTATAGAGGCGGATAGGTTATGGGTCTCTGTCCACAAGGATGATGAAGAGGCCTATCAGATATGGCGGGATAGGATTGGTGTCCCTGAATACAAGATTGTTAAATTAGGAGACAAGACAAATTTTTGGCCATCTAATGCAATAGTGGAGGGGCCTAATGGGCCTTGTGGTCCGTGTTCGGAGATATTTTTTGACCAGGGAGAGGGTTTTAATCCTTTGGTGGGAAGGCATAGTTGTGGGCCTGATTGTGATTGTGGTAGGTTCGCGGAGATATGGAATCTTGTCTTTACTCAATTTGATAGGAGGGATGGTGGGGTCTTGGAGCCTCTGCCAAGGAAAAATATAGATACAGGTATGGGATTAGAAAGAATATCTGCCGTCATGCAGGGCAAAAGATCTAACTTTGAGATAGATATTTTTGTCCCTATCTTAGAGGGTATCTTATCCTTAATTGGGAAGAGAAAGAATCAAGTGGATCTTTCCTATGTCTATTCTATAGCCGATCATGTCAGGGCTGTGGTATTTGCTATTTCTGATGGGGTAATTCCTTCTAATGAAGGGAGAGGCTATGTTATTCGTAAGTTGATTCGCAAGTCGGTTTGGCACTTGCGTCAGTTGGGTAAGGAAGATGGTGGTTTGGTAAGGTTGGTGCCAGTAGTGGCTGATGTAATGAAAGGACCCTATCCAGAGTTAAAAGAGAGGTTAGATTTGATTTCTGGGGTGGTGCAGGCTGAAGAAGAGAGGTTTTTACGAACATTGGAGATTGGACTGAGCCGATTAGAAGAGGAAATAGAAAAGGCCCGAGGTAAAGGTGTTCTCTCGGGCAAGACTTGTTTTATGCTTTATGATACATATGGTTTTCCAATAGAGATGACGAAGATTATTGGAGAAAAAGAGGGCTTAAGGATAGATGAAAAGGGATTCGAGGAGGAGATGAGATGTCAACGGGAACGTTCTCGGGCCTCTGGCAAGACGGTTGAGGATATCTTTGCTCATAGGAATCTTCGTTTAGCAGGGAAGAATTCGAGGTTTATTGGATATGAAAGGTTATCCGCTGATACGCGGATTTGTGCCATATTAAAAGATGACAGCATTCTTACCCGTGCAGAGAAAGGTAATGAGGTGGATATAGTGTTAGAGGAGTGCCCCTTTTACGGTGAATTAGGTGGTCAGATAGGTGATACGGGTTGGATTCTTAAGGATAAGGCCAAGGCAGAGGTCCTAAATTCCTACCGAGTAGGGGAGGTGGTTGTCTGTAGGGCAAGGATAAAGGAGGGATCCTTTTCTCCTGATGATGTAGTAAGAGCCGAGGTTGATAGGGAAAGGAGGATGTCCATTGCTCGTAACCATACTGCAACTCACCTGCTTCAGGCAGCCTTACGAAAGGTTTTGGGAGGGCATGTGCGTCAGGCGGGTTCATTGGTAGCAGATGACAGATTGAGATTTGATTTTACCCATGCGAACGCATTGAGTAGAGAGCAGTTGAGTCGTATAGAGCGGATGGTCAATGATTGGGTTATGCAAGATATTCCAGTTGAGAAGATAGAGTCTTCTTTTGAAGAGGCGAAAAAGATGGGGGCCTTGGCCTTCTTTGGAGAAAAGTACGGTGAGCGGGTTAGAGTTGTAAAGGTTGGTGATGTTTCTTGTGAATTGTGCGGTGGGACGCATCTGGATCGAACAGGTGAGATTGGATTGTTTGCAATTACCTCTGAACGTTCCGTTGCCTCTGGAATAAGGCGAATAGAGGCAACAACTGGAAAATGGGCATATAAGTTGTTTGCTGACTATAGAGACATCGTCAATACCTTGACAGATGTCTTAAAGGTTGAGGAAAAGAATCTGGTTGAGACCGTCCAGACAATTGCTAAGGAATTGAAGGTGAGTAAGAAGGAATTAGAAGAAGTCCGCGCTAAACTCTTGGCTAAGGAGATCAGGGCCGGATTGAAAGAAGAGGTGTTGGGGAATGTTAGATTAGTCTCTGGCTTACTTTCTGATGTTGACCTGTCTGGATTGAGAAAATTATGGGATGAATTGAAGAGAGAAGGAAAAGATACGATCGCTATCCTATCTGGTATAAAAGAGGGTCGTGCTTCGTTGCTTCTTGCCTGTTCAAAGGGTATTGGTAAGGAGATCGACCTTCGTCAGGTTATCTCTGACTTAAAAAGTGTAATTGATCTTGCCGGTGGAGGTAGGCCGGATTTTGTTCAGATTGGTATCAAGGAATCAGATAAATCTGTAAGGGAAAAATGGCCTCAGGTGAAAGATAAGTTTGTTTCTTGGGTTGGTGAGAAGATATCGGTGAAGGAATAAATGAAGATAGTAAGGAAGATAAATAGGCAATTTATTGA
>JAMOOT010000053.1 GCA_027065215.1 Candidatus Omnitrophota bacterium
TCTCATCCATTTGTCTTTGTTGTTAAAGGGAACCGATTGAAGAGGTATCCGATTGTATTGGGCATAACCTCTGGCAGGTTCGTAGAGGTCAGGAATCTTAAAGTAGGTGTGCCAGTGGTGAAGAATCCTTATCTCTCTTGGACAAAACTGAGCGAAGGTCAAGCAGTAAAGGTTTTAGGTGGAGATAAGAGATGAATCTGACAGAGATATCACTTAAGAATCCCTATCTTGTGATCGCCTTGGCGGTCTTGGTTGGGGTGTTGGGTTTGGTTGCTTTCTTTAAGACTCCGGTTGATCTATTCCCTGATACCTCGCCACCTCAGGTCTTGGTCTTGACCATTGAACCGGGGGCCTCAGCCAAGGATATATCAGATAAGATTACCGAGATAATAGAGAAGGAAGTCAATAGTATTTCTGGAGTGAAGAGAATCAGGGCAACCTCTCGGGATGAGGTCTCAGCGGTTACGATAGAGTTCTTTTATTCTAAGGATATAAACGAGGCAGTTACGGATGTTGTGAATGCCCTTAATCGGATAAAGGCAAGCCTGCCGAGGGATATCTTGCCTCCGCAGATCTACAAGATTACAGATGCGACTCATCCGACCTTGACATTGGCCCTTTATCCGAAGAAAGGAAGTTCCAAGGGCTTGAAGGAGATAAGACTGTTGGCCGAGAATGATATCAAAGATGAGTTGTTGCGTATCCCTGAGGTGGGAGATGTAGATATATTTGGAGGTTATCTACCGGAGGTAGAGGTGCGTGTGGATAGGGATAAACTCAAGGGATATGGTTTGACTCTCTTGGATGTAATCTCCTCTATTGCTAAGAGGAACATCACGATTCCGGGAGGGTATATTTATACCGAGAAGAATGAATTTTTAGTCCGTACCACCTCTGAATTTAAAGATTTGGATGAGATAAAGAACCTTCCTATCAAGAGGGTGGATGGTAATGGTTATATCCTTCTAAAAGATGTTGCTGATGTTAGATTGGGAGTTAAAGAATTGAGAAGCCTTTATCACGGCAACGGCCATAGGGCGATTGCCATAAATATACTACGGCCGGAAGATGGGCACACTCTGAAGACAATAAAAGCAGTAAAGAGGTTTTTGCCTAAGTTGAGAAGGGAATATCCTGATATCGCATTTGAGATAACCGATGATCAGGAACCCATCATTGACATCAATCTTAAGGGAATGAAGTCTTCGTTAGTCCAGGCGATACTCCTTACAGTATTGATAATATTCATCTTCCTTGCGGATAGAAGGGCCTCGGCGGTGATCTCTATAAGTATTCCTATGTCGTTTCTCTTTAGTTTGATGGTCTTGAAATTTAGCCCTTATACTATGAATATGGTTACCCTTTCAGGTTTGATAATTGCAGTGGGTATGGTGGTAGATGCCTCGATTGTGGTTTTGGAGAATATCTATCGCCATTTCCGAGCAGATAAATCTCTCTCTGGATATCAGGCCTCCTTGATTGGTGCCAATGAGGTGGCATTAGCCAATACCGCTGGTGCCCTTACCACAATTGTTGTGTTGATACCGATTATGTTTGTGGGAGGCTATCCTCAGAAGGTCTTACGGCAGTTGGCGATTATGATTATTGCCACTATCTCTGCATCCTTACTTGCTTCTTTGACTATTGTTCCGCTGATTGCCTCCCGTATGTTAAGTCGTGAAGACCAGAAAAAGAATCTGTTGGAACGGATTGTAGCAAAGATGGATATCTTAGTTGAGAAGATCTCAGATTTTTATATCTCAATATTAAATCTTGCCCTGAGACACAGGCACAAGACCCTTATTTTGGTAGTGATGAATTTTGTCTTTGTGATGAAGGTTGTTTCCCCGCTTTTGGTGGGAGAACTTATGCCCCCTATGGATACAGGGATTGTAAAGATAACATTAGATATGCCTTCCAGTTTTAATATGGCCAAGGTAGAAGAGACCTTAAATAGAGTAGAATCTTTTATCAAGAAGACCCCCGGGCTGGTTTCTCTCTCGTCCGTAGTGGGTTCTGAGCCCGGACAGATAAGTTTCGGTGGAGGAGGGGCGACCGCCCAGACTGTATCCATGACCGTTCATCTGGTAACTCGCGACAAAAGGAAAGAGACTGTCTGGCAGATAGAGGATCGGTGGCGAAAGAAACTCCGCCAGATACCTGGGATTCGTTCGTTTACGGTAATGGAGTATGGGGCCACTCCCATCTCCACCACTAAGGCCCCTTTTGATCTGGTATTGAAAGGAGAGGATACCCGAGTTTTGGATATGATGGGTTATAAGATATTGGATAATCTAAAAGGGGCCAAGGGATTGGTAGATGTAAGAAGGAGTTGGTATATAGATAAGCCTGAGATTGATGTGGTTCCGAACGAGAGGTTGTGTAAGTATTATGGGGTGGATAGTGAGAAGGTAGCCAATTATATAAAATTTGCGGTCAAAGGAGTGGCCAACTCGTTTATGCGGTTGGAGGGATTCTTAGATATACCTATAAGGGTTCAATATAGGGCAAAAGATATGAATCTTAGTTCTAAGTTGGACGAGATCTATGTCCCGACTCGGTATGGTCAGGTGCCGTTGAGGAATTTGGTAAAGATAAGGCAAAAGTATATCCAGCCATTTATAACCAGAGAAGACTTGCAAAATACGATTGACATTACTGGAGTAAATCGTATCTACACCATCGCTCAGGCCACGAAGTCTGCCATGATGCACCTTAAAAAGAAAAGGATGGTTCTCCCTCGAGGGTATACCATAAAGGTCTCTGGCACCCCAGAGAATATGATGGACGCCAAGAAACGTCTGCGTAAGGCCTTGCTTCTGGGATTGGTCCTCTTATACATACTCCTTATACCTATGTATAAGTCCTTCACCCATCCAATTGTTATTATGACCGCAATCCCCTTGGCCACTATTGGCGCCTTGTGGGGTCTTTTGATCTTTGATAAACCCATGTGTATGCCAGCGTTGATGGGGATGATCTTGCTGGCAGGCACAATTGTGAACAATTCTATCCTTCTTTTGGATTTTATCCTCTCCGCTCGAAAGAAAGGGCTTTCAAGGGAGGAGGCGATAATACAATCAGTAAGGATTAGGACTAAACCAATATTGATGACCGCCTCTTCCACTGTGATTGGACTTACTCCTTTAGTGTTTGAGATGGCAGTGGGTCTGGAGAGATTAAGTCCCTTAGGTATTGTTGCTGCCTGTGGCCTTATCCTGGGAACCTTTTTGACTATGGTGATAATTCCAGTAATCTATACATCTATTGATGATTTAAAACACAGGGTAGTGCGGATTGTGAGGCGGACATGAAAAGATGGGCAATAGCAATTATATCCCTTTTTATTACGATAGTCCCCTCTGGACTGGTGAGAGGAGAGGATAGTTTTTCTCTAAGCAGGATAATAGAGTATGCACTTGA
>JAMOOT010000054.1 GCA_027065215.1 Candidatus Omnitrophota bacterium
AGCTATTAAAAATATAACTCCCAGCAACTAAAAAATTTGCTCCCGCTTCTACTGCAAGTCTTGCAGTCTGGTCGTTTATTCCCCCATCAACAGCCAAGAATCCTTCAAACTTGTGCGCAATATACTCAACCTTAGGCAATTGATTTTCCATAAATCTTTGCCCACCAAATCCAGGTTCCACAGTCATAATTAGAACTAAGTCCAACTCAGGTAAGAATCTGTTTAATACCTCCACATTCGTCCCAGGTTTAATCGATATTCCCACCTTCTTTCCCCGTGCCCGTACACGTTGTAAAAATTCTATTACTTGTTTTTCTTCCTTAAAGGCCTCTATATGAGCAGTAAGAAAATCAGCTCCAGCATCAAGAAAGGCATCAATATATTTAATTGGATCTTCTATCATTAGATGTACATCCAAAGGTTTTGTGGTGATAGTGTCTATTGCTTTCACTATAAATGGGCCTAATGTGATATTTGGGACAAAATGACCATCCATGACATCAACATGCCAGGCATCAACCAAATCTTCAAGAGGAACAATTTCTTCCTTTAAACAAGAAAAATTAGCCGACAAAAGAGAGGGAGCTATCCAAATCTTATCCTTCACCAATTACCTCCTTTATGGCCTTTATCAGTTCATCTAATCCTTCTCCTGTCTTGGCCGATACCAAAACAAAATCTTTGTTGACATATTCTTTAAATTTTCTTACATTGCCCCAATCAGCCAAAAGGTCTTTCTTGTTCAAGACAATAATCTCCGGCTTCTTGAGAAGTTCAGGATTATACTTGCGTAATTCCTCGATTACGACCGTATAATCTTCCCAAGGTTCTCTTCCTTCCACACCAGATACATCAACAACATGTAGAAGTATTTTAGCCCTTTCAATATGTTTCAAAAACCTGTCCCCTAACCCCTTCCCTTCATGGGCACCTTTTATTATCCCGGGGAGATCGGCCACTACTAATTCCAAATCAGATAACACCCCTAAAACTGGATTCTTAGTAGTGAAATGGTAAGCACCGGTTTTTGCATCACTTCCGGTAAGGGCGTTTAATAGCGTTGACTTTCCTGAACTCGGCAGGCCTATTATCCCTATGTCCGCAAGGTACTTTAACTCCAGCAAAAGTTCTCTTTCTTCACCAAATTCAGGTGGGACAACTGAATGGTCTTTGGTAAACGCATTACCGATACCACCTCGCCCTCCCTTGGCTACAACCAATCTCATTCCCGGATAAGATAGATCTCGTAACACCTTTCCGGTCTTATTATCCTTTACAATTGTTCCTACAGGAACCTTGATAAGTAGATCTTGCCCATCAGAACCTTTTTTACGGTTACTACTACCATGTTGACCTGACTGAGCCTTAAAATGTTGCCTGAAGTGAAACTCACGAAGATTATTTATAGAAGGATCCGATACTAAAACAATATCCCCACCCTTTCCTCCACATCCACCATCCGGGCGGGGATAACGTATATATCTATTCCTGTAAAAACTCTTACACCCCTTGCCGCCGTCTCCAGCCTTTACCCATATTCTGGTCTCATCTATCGCCATTAGGTAGAAACCGGATCTACCGCTACTACTTTTGATTTGGGAAAACGAACCACCCCATCCACCAGAGCAAAAAGGGTATAATCGCCTCCCATCCCAACGTTTCTCCCGGGCTTAAATTTAGTGCCTCTCTGTCGAACCAATATGGTTCCCGCCTTTACAAATTGTCCACCAAACCGCTTTACCCCCAGATATTTTGCCTTTGAATCGCGGCCATTTTTAGTTGAACCCATTCCTTTTTTATGGGCCATAGTTTCACTCCTTTCTCAATAACTCAAACTTATTTCTTCTCTATCCCCGTGACCTCAATCTTACTAAGTTGTTGTCTATGACCTTTCTTTAGCCTGTACTTATGCCTACGACGATACTTAAATATTATAACCTTCTTACCTTTTCTATGTTCTTTCACCCTAACCTTCACCTCAACATCTGGTATATAAGGACTCCCAACATAGATCTTATCTCCATCGGAATACATCAGTACCTTATCAAAAACAACCTCATCTCCCTCATTAGCCGGTACCTTCTCTAAATCTAAAACAGTTCCCTCTTCCACTTTATACTGCTTTCCACCCCATTCTACTATTGCATACATCTCAAAACCTCCTTAAAAAAACCATACTAATCACAATTCATGAAAGTTTAAAATTCTACCCAATACAACTGACTCCGTCAACCGCAAAATAAAACACACAAGCATATTATCCCTTTTACCAAACTCAACTAATTTGAATTTCCACAATATAAACAATCATTAAATTCCCCAAGGATAGATTGTCCTTTAAAACCTTTCTTGCTAAATCCGCATCTTCTATGTTCACTTAATCCATTTCTCAACCCATTCCTCTCAATATACCCCACCAGAGAGAAATTAGTTTGGATCAGCCATTATATTATAAAGAACGAATAAACGAAAATATTAAAAAGATAGATAAAAAGACAAGTATAATCGTTATTCTTGCCTTGTGTTTTGCCTCTAAACTTTCAATTAGTGCAACACGTAGCAGAGCTAAACCATAAAGAGATGCTACTAAAGTTACCACTGGATAAATAAGATATGATTTAGAAAAAATCCGCAATATTGTACCTAATGCTGCACCTGCTGGCCAAACCACCATTATTGATGAGACTACCCGGGCATTTAGTGAAAAATTAGTGTTGCCTCCACATATAGCAGAAATAACTAAAGTTATAAATGAACCAACGTAAAGCATAATTAATGACATTACAAGGAATATAACAAAAATCCAAATAATAGACGTAGTTGTCGGCGGCAATTCAGTGGGAGGGGAAATCCTTAAATCAACTATTTGAATACAATACGTTATAAGTCCATACATCAAAGATTTAATTACTGCTTCCTTTAATTCTCCATCTTCTTTAATAGAAGAGAAGTAAGTCTTTGGAGACCTAAAAATCTGAATTGATTCCTTCACAAATTTAGTAAGAGTAAATTCAGATACCGCCATATCCTATCCCCCCTTCTCTTATACAATGTTGCAACTAAAAACTATTTCACCTTACATTGTTTTTACACAATTAGATTAGACACAACTTTTGAATAAACATCTGGTTTCAAAATCCGAACTACTTAATCCGCTTTACTTCCATCTCCCCAACTCGCCTTGCCTCACTGTCTATGTTTATCCCCACCAAATATATCTCCCTACCCGCCCCCTCATACTTCTCCCAATACCTCCTCTCCTCTATCTGCTTTATTGCTGGCTCTTGCGCGTCTGTCTTTATCTCCACCACATATACCTTATCCCTCGCCAGCACCACTATATCCGCCCTGCCCCTCCTGCTCACATCCTCTCCCCTCACCTCATAGCCCGTGGACATAAAAAACGAAAACAAGA
>JAMOOT010000055.1 GCA_027065215.1 Candidatus Omnitrophota bacterium
AATTATTAAACGAATTAATCTGCAACTCCAACAAATAAGGCAACTTAACCTGTTCCTTAACCCGGCCAAAACTTATTCTTTTCATACCTCTCCAAACCGTTTAAAGGTTATCAATTTATTGGTTGGGCCAAACGTCCCACATCAATAATCAAGGCCTACCGACATTATTCCAACTCAACCACTGCACCTGCAGCAGTTAATTTATTCTTTATCTCCTCAGCCTCATCCTTGGAAACGTTTTCTTTTACCTTGGAAGGAGCCTTATCCACCAATTCTTTAGCCTCCTTCAACCCAAGATTGGTAATGGACCTAATTTCCTTAATGACTTGAATCTTGTTAGGACCAACCTCTTTTAGAACGACATTGAATGATGTCTTTTCTTCTTCAGCCGGACCTGCCCCAGCACCCGGCATAGCACCTGGGGCCATAGCCATAACCGGAGCAGATGCCTGCACACCAAACTTATCTTCCAAAGCCTTAACCAACTCAGAGAGTTCCAAAACTGTTAACGAACTGATTTCCTCAATAATTTGATTCAACTTCTCACTCGCCATCGCACTACACCTCCATTTAATTTATTTACCCTGTTTTTCCTCTATCGCCTTAAGCACATACACCAATTTACGCATGATACCGCTTAAGGCACCCACCAAACCAGAGAGAGGAGCAGAAACCGCACCAACAACTTGGCCATAGAGGTAATCCTTAGACGGCAATTTACTCATTACCTCTATATCCTTATCAGTTAGCACTTTGCCCTCAACGACTCCACCAAAAATTTTTACTGTGTCTTTATTTACTGTAGCAAAATCCACCAACAATTTAGTGAAAGCAATGGTATCTTCACAAGGAAATACTAATGCACATTGAGCCTGACAAAACTGTCCCAAGTCAGAAACACCAGCCTGTTCGGCAGCAATCTTAGCCAAAGTATTCTTTACCACCAACATCTTTGCGCCAGATTCTTTTAGTTTGCGCCTAAACTCATTCAAAGAGTTTGCAGAAACCCCAACATAAGAGATTGCTACTGCACCACTCTTTTCCTCCAAGAGTTCTTTTACGTCTTTTACTATCTTTTCACGAGCTAACCGCCCAATAGTAACCATAGTCCAACTCCTTTAGACTGCAATCTTTAAGCCCGGCCCCATAGTCACAGATATATGAGCGCTTTTAATAAGAACGCCTTTAACCGCCTGAGGTCGAAGTTCCTTTACCCTTTCTATAAAGAAATTGATATTATCAACTAAATGCTCTTTGGGGAAGGAAATTTTTCCAACCCCAGCATTTATGCAACCTTGCTTATCCGTCTTAAATTCTACCCTCCCAGCCTTAACTTCCTTGACAGCCTTAGCAACATCTTGAGTAACCGTACCGGTTTTAGGGGAAGGCATCAATCCTCGAGGGCCTAAAATCCTACCTAATTTAGATAATTCTCTCATCATGTCCGGTGTAGCAACCACCACATCAAAATCAAGCCAACCACTACCAATTTTATCAATCAATTCTTTGCCACCCACAAAATCAGCCCCTGCCTCTTGGGCCTGCTTTTCCGCCTCCCCTGAGGCAATCACAACAACCCTCACATCTTTACCCAAACCATGAGGAAGCACCACTGCCCCTCGTATTAATTGATCCGGCTTACGCGGATCAACATTAAGGGCCAAATTTACTTCGACTGTCTCTTCAAATTTAACCTTTGGTTGGATCTCCTTTAATATAGAGACCGCTTCCTCAATAGAATAAACCTTATTTAAATCCAATCCCTGTACCAACTCTTGATAACGCTTACTTCTTTTCATATTACTCTACCACCTTTATTCCCATACTCCTTGCCGTTCCTTCAACCATCCTTATTGCTGCATCTAAATCCGCAGCATTCATATCCTTCATCTTCATATTAGCAATCTCCACAACTTTGTCTTTGGTTATCTGAGTAATAGTTTCCCTTCCCGGAGTAGAAGAAGCCTTTGCAATAGCACAGGCCTTCTTGATCAAAACAGAAGTAGGAGGACTCTTTATAATAAAATCAAACGATCTATCTTCATACACATTTATAATCACCGGAAGTATAAGACCTGGTTCCTTATCTCGAGTCTTATCGTTAAACTCTTTAACAAAGGCACCGATATTCACTCCATGCTGACCCAATGCAGGCCCCACCGGCGGGGCGGGAGTCGCCTGACCAGCCGGAATCTGTAATTTGATCTGAACAACGACCTTTTTAGCCATAACATAAACTCCTTATATCTTCTCTACTTGCCAAAATTCCAACTCAACTGGTGTAGTTCTACCAAAAATCGCAACCGACACCTTTAACTTACCCTTTTCCGGATAAACCTCGTCTACCACTCCACTAAAATTCAAAAAAGGCCCCTCAATAACCCTAACCGCCTCACCCGGAAAGAACATAATCCTGGGCGTTGGCTTTTCCTGAGCCTCTTGTGAGCGAAGCATTATCTCATCAACTTCCTTTTCAGTCAAGGGGGTAGGCTTATTCCCTGCTCCAATAAATCCAGTGACTCCAGGCGTATTTCTTATTGCATACCAAGTCTGCTCATCCAAATCAACCTCAACCAAGATATATCCCGGGAAGAATTTTCGTTCAGATATCCTTTTTTTCCCTTTCTTTACTTCGGAAACCTGCTCGGTAGGAATAAATATCTGAGACACTTTGTCTTTCAATCCTAACGTCTCAATTCGATGTTCCAATAAGGCCTTCACCTTATACTCAGAACCCGTTTGAGTATGGAGAACATACCATCTTTTCGCCATAATTTTTACCTTAATATATGGTTCACAAGGTTAACAATAATAAAATCAACCAACCCAATATATCCCGCCAACAAAAATGTTGTAACCAAAACCAACATCGATGATACAAACAATTGCCGCTTAGACGGCCATGAAATACGCTTAAATTCTACTGTTACCGCACCTATAAAATCCTTTATTCGAGTAACCATCTCTTCCTCTCACCAGGCCTGGAGGGATTCGAACCCCCAACCCGCGGTTTTGGAGACCGCCGCTCTGCCAGTTAGAGCTACAGGCCTATTTTTTCTTCACCTCACGGTGAATAGTATGCCTTCGACAATACCTACAATACTTCCGAAGTTCCAAGCGTTCAGTCTTAACACGCTTATTCTTTGTATAATGATAATTTCTATTCCCGCACTCAGTACACTCCAACGAAATCGGCTCTCTCATCTTCAGCCCTTCCTTTTTAAGCCCACGACCGGAATCGAACCGGTGACCTCATCCTTACCAAGGATGTGCTCTACCGACTGAGCTACGTGGGCACAAAATCCCAGCACAGATAAGCCTTAATTTTATTTACATCACTATTCTTTGTCAAGGAAAAATTTCAAATTATAAACACATGACATAGAATTTATTTTATTGCATAAG
>JAMOOT010000056.1 GCA_027065215.1 Candidatus Omnitrophota bacterium
ATCTTCACTTTCTAACCCAACCCCCAATCTTCGTGCATTGCTATCTACCTGATCTTTCAAATCACTTATTACATCTTCTATCGATCCAGCCCCACCTAACGAAAGACTTATCACCGGATATCTCTTTTCCCAATCCCACCTATCACATATCCACAACCCCTCAAACAATCCCTTCTCCCCTTCAAACAAATACCTTATCGTGGATAACAGCAAACTCTTCCCAAACCTACGCGGGCGGGAGAGAAACACTACAGAACTGGTAGTCAATAACTTGTGTATTTCTTTTGTCTTATCTATATACAAATACCCCTTCTCATCTGTTCGCAACTTCTTAAAATCTTGCACTCCTATCGGCATTAACTTATCCATAATCTCTCCTTTGCTTTGTCCCAGCGTACGATTCTATTCTACCAATACCTCACAACAACTCAAAGGCTCATCAAATAAATCTTAAAACTCAAATCTAAAAAGTAAAATCTCTCTGTTTTCGCTCGATCAATCTTTACGGATACTAACAATAATTCAATCTCTCGATACCTTTTCCTTGAATGCTCAAGAATTTCGATATGTCTTCAAATATTTCTATATCTTCGGATCCAATGGGTTTATATAGGTCTCTGCGAATATGCTAATGTATCAATCTAAACTTAACTACTTTTAGCATCTTCTTCTACTTCAAGATGGGAGGAATACTTCTTTCGCGCCTCAACCCACCACTCGACAAAAAAGGCCAAGAATATCCCAAGAAAAAGCCCACTTACACCAGCAACGGTTACCATCAACAATTTCTTTGGCTTAACAGGCTTGATGGAACTATAGGGGGGTTGAACTACCTCCACAGGGCGTAACATAGACAACTTAATCTCTAATTGTTTGATAACATTTTGGATATCAAATCTCTCTTTCTCTAATTCCTTATCTCGCTTCAATTCCAAATCCTTTATCTGCTTTTCTATCTCCTTAATCCGCAACTTCCTTTCTTCAACTTCTCTTTTTTTGGCATTTATTTTCTCTTCTATATGCATAAGCATAGTCTGTAAATTTGATGCATATGTAATGTTATTTTGAATAACACTGCTATACATCAAAAGGGACAAAGTATCTCCGTTGGAAGTATCTTTCATCGCCCTATCTCTCAATTTCATTAACTTTTTTGTATTTTTATCAATAAGGGTAATCTGTTTCTCTAACCTGTTCTTTGTGGTTTTAAGTATCTCAACATATTCTTTAATGGCACTGATTCCTCTACTCTCAGATGTATATTTTGATTTGAGATAAGAGATTTGAGTGTCTATTTTTTGTTTTTCTATTGCAATTAAAGGTAAGGAGTTTTTCTCTTTCTCTATCTCTTGCTTTAATAAGTGTTTCTCTGAGGTAATCTTGCTATTACTTCCAGAGACCCTATCTAAGAAAAGATTTATGACATCCATAATTATCTGCTTACCTTTCTCAGGCCAAGGGGTATAAAGGGTAAGAGAAAGTAATCCTCCTCCCCGACCAGGATGGGCCTCAATCTCAGGCAAATATTTCCCATATTTGGAGATCAGCGTCCTCTCATATGGTTTGCTTTCGATCCAGGTCTTAAAATCTGCAATCTTCCAATCGTTAATTGGTATCCCATTTTCATCAAATCCGGTAACTCCCGGCCTTATAATGGCCTCAACCTTATATTTGGGAGGTATAACAAAGGCAAGGATAGAGGCAAAAAGGATAAACCCTATGGTAATTGCTAAAATCAACCTCTTCCTTCGAGAAAGGATTAGGAAAAGTTCGTATAGATCTATCTCGTCATCGTAATAGTGCCTTTCGATTGTATCCATTTGTTTGCCCCCACACCTCTCACTCTAACTCCATCCCAATATCAACAGCGGGTGCAGAGTGGGTGATGGCTCCTACAGAGATATAATCCGGCCTTAACTGGGCTATCCTTTTGATCTTTTGTTTTGTCATCCTGCCAGAAATCTCTATCTTTATTTCTGGTGCAGTCTTCCTTATCTCTTCTATTGCCCGAGATAAATTCTTATAGTTCATATTATCCAACATTATTATATGTGGTTTTTCTTTGATGGCCCCTCTGAGAGAAGCGAAATCTTCTATCTCCACTTCTATCTTCATACGTAACTTTTTTTCTTTAACAAATGATTTTGCTTGTCTTACTGCCTCAATTACTGCCTGCTCTTTAGATACTCCAAGTTTCTTAGAAATAATGGCGATATGGTTATCTTTTATCAATATCTGGTCATATAACCCCATACGATGGTTCATTCCCCCTCCACACCGCACTGCATACTTCTCTAATACCCGCCATCCGGGAAGGGTCTTGCGAGTGTCTATTATTTTGGTATACTCACCACCTATCTGCACAAATTCCGAGGTCAAGGTAGCCACCCCAGAGAGACGAGAGAGAAAATTCAAAACTATCCTTTCACCTGACAAAATAACCCGAGCAGGGCCGGAGACCTTTAATATTTCTTGTCCTTTTACTACCACTTCCCCATCCCGAGATAAAATCTGTACCTTCACCTTAGGAGATAGGAGAGAATAAGTAAGCACTGCCGACTGCACTCCACAAAGGACCATCTTTTCCCTGGCAACAACTTTGGCCTTTATCTTGCAATCGGGAAGGACAGATAGCGAGGTTACATCTCCTGCGCCAATATCTTCCTCTATTGCTTGAGATATTATCCTCAAATATGCCTCTTTAATCTCCTTTAAGGTCATCGTAAAGCGCCTCCAATCGTTTGAGGGTATCTCTTAACTCCTCCAATTTTCTCCTTTCCTCTTCAACCACATTTTTAGGGGCACGATTAGTAAAATTGGCATTACTTAGCAATAACTCCTTTTTCTCTATTGCGTTTTGAGTCTCTTGTATCTGCTGCCTTACTCTTTCTTTCTCTCTTCTAACATCTACCAAACCTGACAATACCAAAAAGAACTCTAATCCCGGCAAGACGCCTGCCAAACTCTCACTTGGCCTTTTTCCCTCTTCTATCTCCTCTACCTTTCCTACTCGGGCAAGAAACCTTACCAACTCAACACTCTCTAAAACTTCTCTGGCCTTTGGCCCACTCAAAAGCACATCTGGCCTGTCAGAAGGACGCAATGACACCTGAGTTCGCATATTTCTCAAATGATAAATCAAGGATTTTACTAATTCAAACCTTTGCCGAGCACCAGGATCCTTTCTCCCTCCTTCTTGAGGATAGGGCATAAGCATTATGGTCTGGCCAGATAGATTCATCACCTCTTTCAACCGCTGATAAATCTCCTCGGTTATAAACGGCATAAACGGATGTAGTAGACGAAGAAAGTGTTCTAAAACATATAATAGTATCTTTTGCTGATTTACCTTTATTTCTTTTCCCCTATCTATCTTTGTGGCTTCTATATACCAATCGCAAAACTGGTGCCAGAAAAAGTCATAGAGGAGATTAGCAGATTCATTGAATCGATAATTCTTTAATGCATCATTAACTTTCTCTATAGTCTGCGATAAACAATCCAATATCCACCTATCCTCCAAGGTCAAAAGTCCTTTTTCCCAATCTGTATCTCTAACTTCCGGAAGGAGGTGTGATAGGATATAGCGGGTTGCATTCCATATCTTATTGGTAAAGTTTCGGCCTAACTCAAACTTGCTTCTGGATAGATAGACATCCTGTCCTACGGCAGTTATAGAGATTAAACTGAATCTGAGGGCATCTGCCCCCATCTCTTCTATTATCTCCAATGGATCAATAATATTGCCCAAAGACTTGGACATCTTCCTACCGGTATCGTCTCTTACTGTGCCGTGAAGATAAACATCTGAAAACGGTATTTCACCCATAAACTCTAATCCTGCCATTATCATACGGGCAACCCAGAAAAACAATATCTCCGGAGCGGTAACTAACGTATTGGTCGGATAGAAGTACTCCAGATCTGCCTTTACATCAGGATCGTCCTTGGGCCAATAGAACGTTGCAAATGGCCACAACCATGATGAAAACCAGGTATCTAAGACATCTCCATCCTGCACCAAATTGGTATTGCCACAATTAGGGCAGACCTTCGGATCTTCCATCTCAACTATCGGTGGGCAATCGGTGCGATTTCCACCTTTATCCACGCAGTACCAGACTGGTATTCGGTGCCCCCACCATATCTGACGAGATATACACCAATCTTGTATGTTCTCCATCCAGTTCAGGTAGACCTTTGTCCAACGAGATGGGATAAATCTTATCCTACCTTCTTTAACTGCCTTAATCGCTGGTTCTGCCAATGGTTTCATCTTAACAAACCACTGGCGGGATAAATACGGTTCTATTACGGTATCACACCTATAACAATGTCCCACATTGTGGATATAATCTTCTATCTTCTCAACCAATCCCAATCTCTGCAGATCAGAAATAATCTGTTTCCGACACTCAAACCGATCTAGTCCCTTATAGGGCCCAGCCAGATCCGTCATCTTCCCTTCTGAATCTATAACTACTGGCGCATCCAGATTGTGTCTTTTGCCAACCCAAAAGTCATCCGGATCATGAGCAGGGGTAATCTTTACTGCACCGGTCCCAAACTCTGGGTCAACATAATCATCGGCAATTATCGGTATCTCTCGATTTATTATGGGAAGGATTACTTTCTTACCTACTAAATCTTTATATCGTTTATCACCGGGATTGACTGCAACTGCAGTATCTCCCAATATAGTTTCAGGCCGAGTGGTTGCAACAACTATAAATTCTTCCTTCCTATCCTTTATTGGATAGCGAACGTAATACAACTTCCCTTGAGTCTCTTTCTTGGGAGCCTCCTCATCAGCCAAAGCAGTATGACAGCGAGGACACCAATTGATTATATAATTCCCTTGATATATGAGCCCCTTTTTATAGAGGTGAACAAAGACGTATCTAACCGCAAGGGAATAATCTGAGTCCATCGTAAACCTAAGTCTGCGCCAATCACAAGAGGCCCCTAAGCGCTTTAACTGGCGAATGATAGTGGAACCATATTCTTCTTTCCAGTTCCAGACCTCTTGAACGAATTTTTCTCTACCTAAATCCTGTCTTCGCAAACCTTGTTTAGCCAACTTCCGTTCTACTACGTTTTGGGTAGCAATACCCGCATGGTCGGTCCCCGGCATCCAAAGGGCATTATAACCAAGCATGCGGTGATAGCGAATAAGGATATCTTGATAAGTATTATTCAAGGCATGCCCCATATGGAGAATGCCAGTCACATTGGGAGGTGGTATCACTATGGTATATGGCCTGCGATAAGAATCGCGGTCCGCATTGAAATAACCAGCCTTTTCCCAAATTTGGTATATCCCACTCTCTACCTTAGAGGGATCATACCGAGATGGCAAATCTTTAAATCTATTCTCCTCAGCCATCTGTCCCCCTTTGACCTACAACTTTAATTATTCTCCTCAACCAAAACTTTTTACTTTAACCTCCTCAAAATCCTCTCTTCTTGATAACATTCAATTATATCCCCTACCATCAACTGAGAAAAATTCTTTAATGCGATTCCACACTCGTACCCTTCTGCCACTTCCCTGACATCGTCCTTAAACCGTTTAAGCGATGCTATATCTCCTACCCACACCTCTTGTCCATTTCGCAATAACTTACCTTTGGCAGAACGAACTATCTTACCTTTCTTTACATAGCAACCGGCAATGGTACCTGCTTTGGATAGTTTAAACACTTGTCTCACTTCAGCAGTGCCTATCCAAACATCCCGAACAATGGGCTCAAGCATACCTTCAAGGGCTGCCTTTATCTGATCCAATAATTCATATATTATCTTGTATACTCGAACATCTATCTTTTTCTCTTCTATATACTTCTTGGCCCGTGAGTTTATTCCTACATTAAATCCAATTATTATCGCCCTTGAGGCCTCAGCCAAAAGGGCATCAGAATGGATAATCTCCCCTACGCCTGAATGTATAACTTCAACCCTTACCTCATCGTTTGACAATCTCTCTATCGAAGACTTGATTGCCTCTAACGTACCTTGCACATCGGCCTTTAATATTAATCGAAGGACCTTTTCTTCCTCTTTTTGAAACTGCTCAAAGAAATTCTCCAAGTTAACACTTCGCGTAACCCTATCTTGTCTTTTCTTCCTCAAATTTTTCTCTTCAGCAATCTTCTTGGCCTCTTTTTCAGAAGATACAACAAAAAATCTGTCTCCAGCCTGAGGCGCCTCTTCTATCCCCAAAACCTCACCAGCCTCAGAAGGGAGTAGTTCCTTTATTCTTTGTCCTCTATCATTGACAATCGACTTTATCTTTCCATAGGTATCTCCCACGATAATTGCATCACCAACCTTTAATCTACCCGACTCTACCAAGAGAGTTGCAAGTACTCCCTTAAACGGATGAACCTGGGCCTCCAAGACTACGCCATGGCCTGGTTTATCATAGTTAGTCTTCAACTCTAACAACTCAGATTCTAATATTACCATCTCTAACAATTCATCTATTCCCTGCCCAGTCTTTGCAGAAACAGGAACCATCACTGTCTTTCCTCCCCACTCCTCTGGCATAAGGCCGTGCTCCATTAACTGACGTTTCACTCTATCTACATCTACCCCCGGCTTATCAATCTTATTTATTGCTACCACAATCGGCACCCCAGCGGCCTTTGCGTGGTTTATCGCCTCTATTGTTTGTGGCATAACTCCATCATCGGCGGCTACTACTAATATCACCACATCGGTAACATTCGCACCCCTTGCTCGCATAGCAGTAAAGGCCTCATGCCCGGGGGTATCTAAAAACGTCAGTTTTCCGTGAGGAGTTTGCACTACATAGGCCCCTATATGCTGGGTAATACCACCATATTCCTTATCGGTAATGTTACTTTTTCTTATATAATCCAAAAGAGATGTCTTGCCATGGTCAACATGTCCCATCAAGGTTACAACTGCATGGCGTGGTTTTGGATTCTGTTTAGCCCATTCCTCGTGTTTCAATCTGATTTTTTCATCTATAGAAAGCGGTTCTTTCAAGATTACCCCATACCAACTGGCGATCTCATCGGCTAACTCTTTATCCAATGTGGAATTGATGTTTATCATTAACTTATGTGACAAGGCCTTGAATAAAATATCATTAACTTTTACTCCTATCGCATCCGCTAATTCTCTTACAGAAACCGGGAATTCTACCTCTACTTCCCGTATTTCCCCAATTTCTTCCTGAACAGGGCCTTCATCCTCTACCTTTTTAGATTCAACTTGTTTCTCCTCTACTTTTACTTTTGTACTCTCTTTCGAGTCAGCAGAAAACTTCTCCGCTTCTTTATGCTCTCCTTGTCTTTTCTCTTCCTCATTTATTTCCTTTTTAGACTGCTTCCTCTTTTTGGTCACACCTTTTCTTTCTTCTTTCTCTTTTGCCTTTTCTTCCTCTTTACTTTTTGACGGGAGTTTTTCCTCTATCTGGCGAATCTGCTCTTCACTAAGAGAACTCATATGGCTCTTTATCTCAATCCCTACTTTTTCACGTATAAAGGCCACTAACGACTTACTACTCACTCCTAATTGTTTTGCTAATTCATAGACTCGCATTACTCTTCCTCATCTCCTTTAGCCAAGTATTCCTTTGCCTTGACGATTATGTTTTCCGCAATCTCTTTATCTACCCCTTCTACCTCAATCAAGTCATCCACCGAGGCCATAGCCAAAGAATTAAGATCATAGAAACCTGCTTCCTTAAGATTGGCCACTACTTCTTCGTCAACATCTGAAACCTCAAGTAACATCTTCTCCAAAGATTTGCTTGCCTGTTCACTGGTCATCTGGGACCCTTCTGCTGTTCGCACATCTAACTCCCAGCCTGTCAATTTGGATGCCAATCTAACATTTTGTCCTCGACGACCAATAGCCAGAGATAATTGGGATTCATCCACCAATACCTCAGCATGTTTCTTTTCAGTATTCAGAATTCTGACTTCCTCTACTTTGGCAGGTTTTAATGCCTCTTTTATAAACTCCACTGGATCGTTCGACCACCGCACAACATCTATCCTTTCTCCTTGTAGTTCGTTCACAATATTTTTTATACGCGTCCCCCTCATACCAACACAGGCACCCATCGGATCAATCTTCTCATTAACTGAGGCCACTGCAATCTTTGTATGCTCACCAGCCTCTCTGACAATCTCCTTTATTACCACAATACCATCTTTAATCTCTGGAACTTCCAACTCAAATAACTGTTTGACCAGATCTGAATGGCGGCGCGAAAGCAAAAGGATAGGCCCCTTGGGTTCTCGAGTAACAGACAACAATATTGCCTTTATTCTATCACCTTGTCTATAATTATCTCGAAACGACTGTTCTCGACGAGGGAGAATCCCCTCGGCTTTACCGACATCCACTATAATCTGTCGTCGATCTATCTTATAGACCGTACCGCTCACTAACTTCCCAACTAAGGACTGAAATTCTCGAAAAACAACATCTTTTTCCGCCTCCCTTATCTTCTGAATAATCACTTGACGAGCAGTCTGCGCAGCAATGCGACCAAGTTCATCCGCAGGAACTCGCTCACCATTTATGGTCACAACAATATCTTTATTAGTCTCATCCACCTTTGCCTCTATTCCATCTGCGGTCTTTAACTGATAGGCCTTACGGGTAGCGCTCACTAAGGCAGTCTCTAAAGCCGAAAATAAGGTCTGTTTATCTATACCTTTATCCATACAAATCTGGTTGATTATCATAAATATCTCAACATTATTCATAATTCATCACTCCTTTCCTTCTGACCACTTTTTAAACGATTCCGATTTGATTACATCAGCGGAAGGAACAAAAATTTGTTGATTCTCAAATAAAATTAGACCCGGTGTATTGGCTCCGATCTCATTAGTGAGTTTTGAGGATGAAAGAAGCAAATAACCAATCTCACCTGGAGTTGTTATGCATTGCTCAATCTTACCTGAATCCACTCCCAATCTAACTTCGCAGGTATCATCCTGGGGATAACCTAACTCATACCGGCAAAGGATATAATCCAGATATTTATTGGGGGCATACTTACGAAAACACAACTGACGTAGGACTTCACTCATATCATTGGGCCCTATAAGAGATTTCCACACTCCATTTTTATAGGAGAGGAGGTAGTGAAAATAAAATCGCCAATCCTTCATCCTTCCGTCATACTTCACTTTTCTAATCTGGACTAATTCCTTATAGACTGGCTCTGATAGTTGCCCAGATATAAAGATATCCACTCTTTTGGGAATCCGTTTTCTGTTTCGAAAAACAGACATCCCAACCACCTGAGGCCGAATAACATAACCAATTTCACTCTTTATCAACATATCTTCTATGTTTTCAAACCCATCTATGTTCTCGATATTGCCTTGAATAATATAGACCGGCAACATATCTGTGTTCACCTTAGCAAATATCTTCTTCGCCTCTTCGCTATCGGAATATATAACCTTCATCTTAAGCGAAGGTAAAAATCTCTTTAACCAATTATATATATCATCTTCATTGCAAGAGACACACCTCTTTGGCCTAACAACAACCAGCGTTTGATCTCCTTTTTTCTGTCCTATCGTACATTTCCCCTTATTACACTCTCCCTGCAAACAATCCATATCCCCATAACAATCAAGATCTACCATATGAGAAAGTCGGGAATCAGGCGAGAGACCAAGTACTGAGACTTCTTTTGCCCCCAAAACTGACCATTTTCCACCCTTATTGGTTAAATCTACTACATCTACCTTTATGCCATCTGGATAAGGCATAAGAACCAAGACCCCATCTTTAATCTCCAATCGCTTACCCCCTCTAAGAAAAGACCGCCTTGGGACCAAGACAATATCAACTTCTGAATGCTGTCTTAAAAACTCCCATAGATCCTCTGGTCTCACATTATCTTGTATGGCCAAGACCAGAACATCAGCACCCTCTAAGTTAGCCAAAGCAACATTGTACTTATCAGGGGAATTTATTCGTTCCTTACCCACCTTAATTATCCCAATCTTTACCCCGCTTCCCCCTTCCAAAACTTTATCCTGACACTGTCCTTCTATATCACATACCCAATCGTAATCTATTTTTCTTAAACAGGATTGGTAATCCTTTTTCCTTTTGTCAAAGAAGTTCTTATCATGAAGCAAATCTCCATAAGACCCTGGAGAAAGATACCCATATTCGAGTAATAACACATTGTCACCCAATCGATTAATCAAATTAGCGCGGTTGCATGGCAGACAAATCTTCTTTCCATTGTCAACAAGATATATGCGAGAGTGGGTATTCCCGCTTATAACGAGTTGCAGGTCCTGAGCCCGGGCAACCATCCCCATTCCCAGAATTATTAAGGCATACAACCACCGCCTCATCATTCCTCCTTTACTATCTAAAATAAAAAATAGAGCGTGCGCTCTCGAAGCCTCCGCTCTTTCGTGAAAGGGTATTATATAAGAAAAGCCCTACAACTTCAAGGCCTTTATGCCAACAAAACCACCTTGCCCATAACCATCTTTAACCTCATCTATTTTTCCCACCTTTCTCAAATCATCTACAAACAGGGTTTGTAAGATTTGTTTTACATTAAACCCATTGTGCTTCAACATATTTTTCACCTCATCAACTGAAAAAAAGCGGGCATATTTATAAAATGGGCTATTTTTTCTTTTTCGCTGATATACCTGCCCTAAAGGACTCTCTTTATCTACTATCCCGATTACCAATACACCACCTTTTTTAAGGACCCTACAGGCCTCTTTTATGGCCTGATCCGGATCCTCTACAAAACACAATGTAACCATCATCAAGGCATAATCAAAAGATTCATCCTCAAATGGGAGATTATGGGCATCAGCCCAAATCGCTTCAATTCCTCGCTTTTTAGCCAAGGCCAACATCTCCTCAGACAGATCTATTCCAACCTCTATCCCTAAAGGCCCAGCAAATCTCCCCGTACCAACGCCGATTTCAATTCCCATTCCATTGTTAGGGAGCAATCTTCGTAATAATTCCACTTCTGTAGCATAAACACATGGATGCTGCTCAAACCATTCCTCATATTCTTTAACTCGGGCATTGAACACATCTTCCATCCTACTCATCTATATCCGCCTCCTTTTATTGTCCTTTCAACAACAGTAAAAAAACAGGGATGGTTACAACCGAAACAAGATGTGTATAGAAAAGGACCTGGCTTATAAATGGGGTATCACCACCATAACTTTCCGATATAACTGCTAAGGACACCGCAGATGGAACTGCAGACTCAAGAAGAATAAACCAACGGAGATCCGGAGTTAATATAGAGAACTTTAGTAAAGATAATATCATCAGGGCAATCATAGGTAACACTACCAATTTAGTAATGACTGTCAAGGCCAATAACCTATGATTTAAAGAACAACTCATACAATTAAGACCTAATATTCCTCCCATCACCAACATAGATAAGGGCAACACAGGCCTTGATAGTATCTCTAAAAATGAATATATCCCTGCAGGAATACTATTAGCCAAACCTAATAAGGCCAACACCACCGCAACAATCGTAGATAAAAAGGGAGGATTTATGACCTTTTTCCAAAGGCCTTCTCCTTCGCGACCAGAAACCAGCCACACTCCAAAAGACCATACAAGAAAATTAAATCCTATGATATACAAAAAGATCCAACTATAAAACATCTCTCTTTTCTCCGGGCCAAACATAACTGAAACCATTATAAGGGGCATATACCCACAATTTTGAAAAGATACTAATGCAGAAAATAGATTGGCCTCACGTATCCTTAATACCTTGGCTATAACAAATCCCAATAACAAAGATGCAACCAACATCCCTATTCCAACGGCCGGGATAAGATAGACCCATTCCACTCGAAGGTTATCTGAACCAGAAAGTGTGTGGTACAGAATAAAGGAAGGCAAAAATATATCGGTAAGGAGATTACTAATCTTTCGCAAAAAAACTCTATCTATACGCCCCGTGCGAGCCAATAGATATCCCACTCCAGAAAGGCAAATGACCTGTAAGGCTGCAATTACAGTAGCCCAGAAAGAACTCCACGCAATACTCGACACCATACTATTCCTTATTTATTAAGACATAATTAGGAGAGAAGTCGCAGGTAAACATATAATATGAATACTTCCCATTGTTCAGGTTTATAACCACATGCAAGTCTTTATCTATAAGGAGAAAGCGACTCTTTGATAGCATAGGTCGTCCTCTTTTGAAGACTGTATGTTTATTAGCAGTTATCTCTAACTTTTTCTCATCGACTTTCTTGCTGGCCGCTCCGACTGCCGCGGCAATCCTTCCCCAGATAATCCTACCCCCAAATACTGAACACTTAAATAAGGCCGAAGTAGTAACCTTTCTTGCTACCTTCACGGCCTCATCTTGAGACGATGCCCCCTCAACGGTTACCTTAACAAACCGGGTAGCCCCTTCCCCATCTCGTACTATCATTTCAGCCAACCTCATACACAAGGCCTTTAATCCTTCCACAAACTTCCTATATTCCTGAGAATTGCGCGAACTAATGTTCACTCCCCTACCATTGGCCAATAAAAAGACAGAATCATTGGTGCTCATATCCCCATCGACTGATATACGGTTAAAGGATTCCTCTACCGCCTCTTTAAGGGCACTCCTTAAGATTGGAGTGCTTATATTAACATCTGTTGTAAGGACACATAACATAGTTGCCATATGAGGGAATATCATCCCGGCACCTTTCGCCATTCCCCCTATGGTAATCTTACCCTTAGGAGTAGACACCATAACCGCTGACTCTTTAGAAAACGTATCCGTTGTCATTATCGCCATTGCGGCTGAGGTATGTCCCACTGTATCGGTATTTTCAACCAACGAAGGAAGCGCATTTAGGATCTTTTTTTCTGGGAACGGAATACCAATCTTTCCTGTTGACGCCAAGAGAATATGTTTCTCTTCATCATAAATCAACTTGGCTAACCTTTTAGATATGTTCAACGCCGCTTTGTATCCATCCTCACCTGTACAGCAATTGGCATTCCCGCTATTTATCAAAACTGCCCGTGCGAATCCACACTTAACCCGCTCTCGAGATATCTTTACTGGATGGGCAACTATGCTATTAGTGGTAAATACCGCCGCTACATTGCATATATCATCCTCGCACATTACCAAAGCAAGATCCTTTTGCCCCTCTTTTTTTATCCCACATGAAATCCCCCCTGCCTGAAACCCCTCTGGTGCGCATACTCCTCTTGGGACCCATTTAATCACCGTAATCCCTCCTTTTCATCTATGCCAAAGGCTAAATTCATATTTTGAATCGCCTGCCCACTGGCCCCTTTGACTAAATTATCTATAGCCGAAACCACTAAGACTTGGCCCTTTCCAAGCAGACGAATTGTTATGTGACATTGATTTGTACCTAAAACAGAACGATACGAAGGCAAATTATCCACTAATCTTATGAAGATTTCCTTGCCGTAGATCTCTTGATATAAAGACCAAATATCCTTTTCTGATAGATCTTGCCTGATATCAACATACATCGTGCTGATTATCCCCCGTTCTATTCCGACAAGGTGGGGGACAAAAACAAATTTTTCCCTATCCAAATCAATGTGTGAGAGTATTTCTGGTATATGTTGATGGATATTGGGTTTATAGGGATATAAATTCCCAACCAAAGAGGCGAATAAAAAATCCTTCTTAAGTTTTTTGCCTGCACCAGAGGCTCCTGACTTTGCATCTACTATTACCCTACTAATTAAACCTCGCTTAGCCAGCGGGTACAATCCAAGAATAACCGAAGTCGGATAGCAACCAGGATTGGCAATAAGCCTTGCACTTCTTATTTGCTCCCTATAAACCTCTGGCAAACCATAAACTGCCTGAGAGAGAAGTTGTGGCGAGGTATGCTTAACATTATAATATTTTTCATATATTCCAACGTCTTTAAATCGGTAGTCCGCACTCAAATCAACTACTACCAATCTCTCTGACAACAGACGGGGGACAAATTCTTGAGAGACCGTGTGAGGCAAAGCGAGGAAGACACAATCACAATTCAATTTTAATTTATCCACATCTATCTGTTCTACCTCTAACTTCCTATCCACCCAAGGATAGATTTTTCTTACATCATCTACCACCTCTCGAGCCATCAAATAAACCAATTCCACTTTTGAATGGGATAATAACCAATACAACAGTTCTTGCCCGGTATGGCCGGTTATTCCAATAATACCTACACGCACCCTATTTTCTGACAAACCCAACCACCTCCAAATGATACTTATCTGGGCCAAGGTTGTTATCTACCACAAATTGAGTCTCAGTGTTAAACCTACGCCTCAAATCTGCCAAGGTATCTTTCTGAGATTTAAGGTATCTCACCACTGTCTCGTGGGCCTTTATTATTACCTTTTTCTTCCGTCTACGATCCTGTCGTAAGGAATATCGTAACTTCCTAAACAAATCTATGGCAACTGACTTAACTGACTTAACCTTACCACGGCCCGAACAACAAGGACAAGGGGTAAACGCCCGTGCCTCACTTGTGCGTTCCGTCCTTTCTCGGGTCATCTCTACCAACCCCAACGGTGAAACTGAAACAATCTCTGATCTGGCCTTATCAGCCGCTAATGCTGCTTTCAGAACAGATAATACTTCACTCTTATGGGCATCAAACTTCATATCTATAAAATCAATAACAATTATTCCACCAATATCTCTCAATCGTAACTGTCTTCCAATCTCCTGGGCTGCTTCACAATTTACCATCAAGGCCATCTCCTCTTGAGGACGTCTTATCGCCTTAAATTTGCCACTATTGACATCTATAACCGTCAATGCACTGGTCTCCTCAATAATTAAATAGCCACCTCCTGGAAGATGCACTACCGGGCTGTATATTTCTTCGATCTGGTGTTCTACTCCTCGTAATTCGAACAAAGGAACATCAGCGCGGTAGAGTTCGACCCTATCCAACAATCGAGGAAAAGTCGAACGAATAAAAGAACGAATGCGAGTAAATTCCTTTCTATCATCTACTACCAACCTGTCTATCCGCTCATCAAAATAATCTCTTACAACCCGCAGAAGAATATCATGTTCTTCAAATACTAAAGCAGGAGGATTAGCCCTAACTGCGCGGCGATAGAGACTTCGCCATTGCGATATAAGATAACTCGCATCCTTTTCTAATTCTTTACGAGATACACCCACTGCAGCGGTTCGGACAATAAAGCCATAATTTGATTTAAACGAAGACACAATCTCCTTAAGTCTTGTTCGTTCCGAGTCATTGACAATCTTTTTAGAAACACCTCGCAATTTAGAAAAAGGCACTAACACTAAGTATTTACCCGGCAAAGAAATATTTGTGGTAAGCCTGGCCCCTTTACCAGCAAACGGTTCTTTCGAGACCTGTACCAACAGGACATCCCCTTTTTGTACTACTTCCCCAATAGTCCTTCCTCTAACTCGAGCATCTGCTGTAAAGATAGTCTCAGCCGGTTCATCCATATAGAGAAATCCCTTTCGATTGAGGCCAATGTTAACAAATACAGCACCTAAGGCGGGAGTTATATCCTCTACTATCCCCTTGTAGATATTGTTTACAATCGGTTTGTCGCCTTCTCTCTCAAAAAAATAATCTTCAATTCTGCCATTCTCTAAAATAACTATCCGCTTTTCCTGTTCATCAACACTTGCCAAGATTTCCTTAGCCATATAAAATATCTTCCTCCATAGGTTATTATACCACAAGCACTTTTAAATTTAGATTATACCCTAACGGAAGGCAAATAACAATAAAAACCTTTATTGCATAGTAAATATGCCGTATAAATCTAATTAATCACGGCAAGGAAAAATCTTAAGGCATAAATCTGATAAAAATCCCTATAGAGTCCGATCTCATTCACTAATAGATTTACACAAAAACATCCCAACTACTCTATAGAAAATCAATTAGTAGAAGATAGTCCTCCAGAGGCATCGGATTCTTTCATCTCTGGCAAGGACAAATTGTCTGGTAAATACATTGCAGCACTCTTATATCCAGATACATCAACATCAGGCAACGGTTGAGTAGGGTCTATCACTTTTCCAGTTAAAAATATGAACAGATCGTTCTTTTCCACATACGTAGTCTTTCGAGTGAATAAATCACCCAGTACCGGTAGGTCAGACAATACTGGCACCCCAATCCTACTGGTCTTCTCTTCATCTTTCATCAACCCACCAATAACTATAGTATCATCGGACTTAATCATTATCTGTGTCTCTGCCTCCCGAACATCCATTATAGGATAAGAGACCGCCGTTCCCTCGGTTTCATCTCCCAAACCAGGGCTCACATCACCTATCTTACTGACCACTGCAGGGTGAACTATCATATTTATGTAATTGTCATCGCATATTTGAGGCACTACATTAAGTTGTATTCCTATATCTTGATAATACTCCAAATCTACAGATAAACTAACCGTACCATTACTTATTTCTTTATCAATACTAACTATCGGATACTTGGTTCCGACCAAGATAGTGGCTTCCTGATTGCTTACCGTCAGTATCTTAGGTGCAGAGAGCACATTTGCATCGGCCAAGTCTTCCAATGCCCTCAGGCCCGCAGAAAACTGGTTACCTGTGAGATGGCGAAAAACGAATCCTGCGCCATTATTTATCATACCTACTGAATTAATCCCACTGGAAATCTGCTGATAAGCAAACGGAACAGCATCATTGCTACCTATAATTGCATTTAACACAGACCGTACTGCATCTCCTTTATAAGCAACGTCCATATAGGGATTATCAGGTGTTCCAGTTTGAAGCATAAGCCCTAAATCCACCAACTTCCTCCAATCCACTTCTACAATATTAGATTCAATTAAGACCAATTTAGGCATTCTATCGATTTTTTCTATTACCTTTGTAACTTTATCTATTATACTCTTTATATCAGTGACAATTAATAATTTCGACCGGCTTTTTCTCTCAGTCTGTTTTCTTTGACTTTTCTCTAATTTCCCCCTATTTTGGGACGCCACAAATTTCCACCCTCCCAAATAGGTCATCTCTAAGATCTCAGCCGAACCACGGGGAGAAAGAAAACTCTCCACTACCTTTAAAGCATCACCCGCATCAATATACCTCAATTTATAAACCTTAGTCTCCACCTCTTTTACCTGAGAAAGATCCATCTCTTTCTTTTTCCTTTCTATTATCTTATCGAGTGGAGCAACAATAATAGTGTTCCCTACTTTTTCATAACCATATCCATAGGCCTTAACCATTGTTTTTATTGCCTCCTCCCAAGGCGTATCAGTAAAAGTAATGCTAGTTATATTATCGGTTACTTCTGGCGAGATTACGATATTTATCCCTGCATCCTGGGCAATA
>JAMOOT010000057.1 GCA_027065215.1 Candidatus Omnitrophota bacterium
GAATATTTGTTTGTGGTGCATTTCAAGGACCAAAGGATATTCCAACAGCAGTTGTGGAATCATCAGCAGCAGCTGCAGCTGTGGGTGAAATTTTAAGCGACGTAAGATTTACCCAGACAACAGAAGTTGAGATACCTCCAGAAAGGAACATAATCGGGGAACCTCCACGTATTGGCGTGTTTGTGTGCAGGTGTGGAACAAATATTGCTGGAGTTATAGATGTTGATGCTGTGAGGGATTATGCAGCTACTTTGCCTTATGTTGTTCACGTAGAAGACAACATGTATACCTGTTCCCAGGATACCCAGGACAGGATTACTGAAGTGATAAAGGAGAAGGGTTTAACCAGAGTGATTGTAGCTGCATGCACTCCTAAGACACACGAGCCCTTGTTCCAGGAGACCTTGATAAAGGCAGGCCTTAATAAATATATGTTTGAGATGGTAAATATCAGAAACCAGGATTCCTGGGTTCATAGATATAATCCAGAAATTGCCACAGAAAAGGCCAAAGAATTGGTTAGAATGGCAGTAAATAAGGTAATTTACAAAGAGCCTCTTGAGGAAATTGAGCTAAATATAGATCAAAGGGCACTGGTTATAGGCGGTGGTGTTGCAGGACTCAGTGCTGCAATAAATCTCGCTAAACAGGGATATGAGACCCATATTGTGGAGAGAACAGACAAGCTTGGTGGAAATGCCCTAAAACTATATAGGACATGGACAGGAGAGTCTGTAAAAGAAGGACTAGAGTGGTTAATTAATGAGGCAAAGTCGTTAGATAATTTACATATTCATTTAAATAGTGAGATAATAGATGTTGATGGCTTTGTTGGTAATTTTAAGACAACAATAAAAAATAGCTCTGGAGAAGAGACCATAGAGCATGGTGTTACAATAATTGCAACAGGTGGAGCAGAATATCAGCCAAATGAGTATTTGTATGGACAAGATGATAGGATCAAGACCCATCTTGAGCTTGATAAGATGTTTATAGAGGATGATCCAAGATTAAAAGATGTAAAGACAGCAGTATTTATCCAGTGTGTTGGCTCAAGGGAGAAGGATAGGCCCTATTGCTCCAGGGTATGTTGTTCCCACTCAATTGAGAGTGCACTAGAGATCAAGAAGAGAAATCCAGATGCAAAGGTATTTATCTTATACAGGGATATAAGGACCTATGGTGAGAGGGAATATTTATATGAAGAGGCAAGAAGGAAAGGAGTTCTCTTTATAAGGTACAATGTGGATGAAAAGCCTGTTGTGAAAAAGGATGGAGATAAGTTAATTGTAAAGGTAAAAGATCATATTACAGGCTTGCCCCTTGAGATAGAGACCGATCTTTTAACCCTTGCAACAGCTATAGTTCCATATAAGGATGAAAAACTTGCCCAATTCTATAAACTTCCATTAAATGAAGATGGATTTTTTGTTGAAAAGCACGCAAAGTTAGGTCCTGCAGAGTTTGCCACAGATGGAGTATACTTGTGTGGTCTTGCACACTATCCAAAATCAATAGACGAGTCTATTGCCCAGGGACTAGCTGCTTCAGCAAGGGCAATTACCTTGCTTGCCAAGAAGAAGATATTCTCTAGTGGTGAAGTTTCAGTTGTTGATCCAAGAAAGTGTGTTGGTTGTGGAGTTTGCGTAACGATTTGTCCATATTCAGCACCGAGGATAGTGGAAGAGGAAGGACCAAATCAGGGTAAGGCAGAAATAAATCCAGCTTTGTGTAAGGGTTGTGGTCTGTGTATGGCATCCTGCAGGTCAGGGGCAATCTCCTTAAAGGGTATGGAAAATCAGCAGATATATGCAATGATACAGGCCATTGCTGTCTAATCTTAATTTAACTATCAGGACCTTAAAAAATTTTTTTAAGGTCCTGTGAAAATAAAAACTTAACTGCCAGGAGAAGCGAAGATGACAAACTTTGAACCAAAGATAATTGCATTTTTATGTAATTGGTGTAGCTATGGAGCTGCTGATCTTGCTGGTGTTAGCAGGATGGAATATCCTGCAAATATCAGGATCATAAGAGTGCCCTGCTCTGGAAGTATGAGCCCAAAATTTATTCTACAGGCCTTTAGACAGGGTGTAGATGGTGTATGGGTATCTGGCTGACACCCGGGCGATTGCCACTATATTAGTGGCAATATGTACGCCAGACGGCGGTTCGCTGTCTTAAAGAACTTACTTGAATACATTGGGATTGAGCCAGAGAGATTGCATTTTACCTGGATCTCTTCAGCAGAGGCAGGGAGATTTCAGGAAAAGGCAAAGCAAATTGTTGAGGCAGTAAGAAAAGTAGGTCCTGCCAAAGAAAAGAAAAAATTAATAAAGGATTTACAGCCCATTGCCATTAATCTATAAAAATGAGGGTATAAGGTTGTAGGAGGATATATGATAGCTGAATATACAAATCAAATAAGGGACGCAGCAAAGCGTCTTTTAAAGGACAAGAAGGTAGATTGTGTCCTTGGTTACAGAAAAGGCACAATTCCTTTGGTTGACGCCCCATATTTTGCTTATACAGAGGAAGATTGTGATAATTTAATCTGGTCTAGCTTTTGTACCAAAAATCTGGCAAAGTATTTAATTAAAAGACAGGATAAAGTAGCAGTAGTTGCACAAGGGTGTGTTAGCAGATCAATTGTGGGGCTTATTAATGAAAATCAAGTAAAGAGAGAAAATGTATATATCTTAGGTATATGGTCCCCTGGAATGGTGGATAGGTGGAAAGTTTATGAAAAAATAGGTGGTAAGGAAATTTTGGAAGCAGAGGAAGATGGTGATAAAATCATTGTGAAAGGTGATGGATTTGAAAAAGTTATAAATAAAAAAGAGGTACTAAGACAAAATTGCCTTACCTGTATTCATAGAAATGCGGTTTTATATGATGAGTTTATAGGAGAAAAAGGCGAAGAAACAGGTGGTGGTGATATAGATCAAGTTGCAGCACCATGGGAAAAGCTCTCTATAGATGAGAGGTGGGAAAAATTTAGGGAGACATTTAAAGAATGCATTAGGTGTTATGCATGTAGGAATGCATGTCCTCTGTGTTATTGTGCTGAGTGCTTTGTAGATGAATCAAGACCCCAGTGGTGTGGAAAGACACAGGATGAGGCAGATATTTACACATTTCATATCTTGAGGGCATTTCACTGTGCTGGAAGGTGTGTAGATTGTGGAGCCTGTGAGTCTGCATGTCCAATGGGTATCAAGATGAGGGTTCTCACCTCAAAGATAGAAAAAGACATAAGGCAGATGTATAACTATGTTCCAGGAATGGAGATAGGAGCAACTCCACCTCTTAGTGTGTATAGGCCCGATGATCCAGAAGAATTTATAACCCC
>JAMOOT010000058.1 GCA_027065215.1 Candidatus Omnitrophota bacterium
ATTATTGACTTATACACAAATCTCTTCAACCCAGCACCTCCCCACTTTACACATCCATATTCCTAAATGGAATAGGAACCTCTTCCTCGCGAACATCATGAGACTTTTTCTTTGGCTCTAAGACCTTCATTACCCGAACCTTTACCTTTATCGGACCCTCTAATCCAATCACCTCTCTCACCCGTTCAATAATCATCTCTTGCATCTTTTCACTAATCTCCTTTATCTTAACATTAGGACGCATAACTGTGCGAACTTCTATCACTAATGTCCTGCCCCACATATACGATTCCTGTCGTACATCAATCACTTCCTTGTTCTGACGGGCAACATCCTTTACAATTGCCTCTATGGGAGAAGCAAGATTTACACTGACTTCCCCGCTATCGCCTTTGAAAACAACCTGTCGGTTTCGGCGCGGCCCAGAAAATGTCCATATCCAAAATAGGAACGAAATAAACAACAACACTATTCCGGCGATCATCACATATAATTGATAGGTAGGGTTAGTGTATAACTGGTTTATCCAAAATAGCAAAACCTCCTTGGGGAATCGAACTGACTCAAGACCAATGCTGCCTATTCCCAACATCACCAACCATATTCCTATACAAATAGATAAAACCGTATAGATGAACACTGCAAACAAGGCCCCTATCCTCATCTTCTACCCCCTTGTGAAAGGAACTCTCTCTCCAACTTCTCCTCTATGTAATGGGTGGAAAAGTTCCCCACCGCAAATCCTGGATCAGACATTATCATCTCATGCAAGCCTATGATTGTCTTCAAGGGATGTATTACAAACTCTGAAAGTGCCCTCTGCATAATAGCAATAGCCTCTTCTCTATCCTTTCCAAAAGATATCAACTTCGCTAAAAGGGAGTCATAAAAAGGAGGGATAACATACCCCGCATATATATGTGTATCCACCCTCACTCCTCTACCCCCTGGGACATAGAGATATTCAATCTTTCCCGGATTAGGTCGAAAATCATTCTCCCAGTCCTCAGCATTTATCCGACACTCTATTGCATGTCCCTGAATCTTTATATCTCTTTGACGATACCTTAATCTCTCCCCTGCTGCAACCAGTATTTGTTCCTTGACAAGGTCGATCCCTGTTATCATCTCTGTAACTGGATGCTCTACCTGAATGCGCGTATTCATCTCTATAAAGTAAAAATCCCCCGCCTCATCCATCAAAAACTCCATTGTACCGACATTAGAGTATCCGACCGCTTTTGCCCCTCTTACTGCAAGTTCTCCCAATCTTTCTCTCTGCCTCTGAGTTAAAACAGGAGAAGGGGCCTCTTCAAGCAACTTTTGATGCCGACGCTGAATTGTACAATCCCTCTCCCAAAGATGAACTACATTTCCATATCTATCAGCCAATATCTGGATCTCTATATGGCGGGGATTTACGATAAATTTCTCTATATACAATCCCCCATCCCCAAAGGCCGCCTCTGCTTCCCTCTGGGCCATAGCGAATGCACTCTTTAACGACATATCATTATGGCACACCCTCATCCCTTTACCACCACCACCTGCAGCGGCCTTTATCATCACAGGATACCCTATCCTTCTGGCAACATCTATTGCCTCTTCAACTGAAGATACCTTACCATCGCTACCAGGGATCACCGGGAGCCCTGCCTTTCGCATTATCTCTCGCGCCCTAACTTTATCTCCCATAAGGGTGATGTTTTCAGGAGAAGGACCTATGAAGGTAATGTTACAAGATTGACAAACTTCGGCAAAATGGGCATTCTCTGCCAAAAATCCATAACCAGGATGAATAGCATCCACATCTGCCAATTCTGCTGCACTCATTATCGCCGGGATGTTAAGATAACTCTCCTTCCCTGGCCCTGGACCGATACAAATCGCATCGTCAGCCAAAGACACGTGCAAACAATCTTCATCAGCAGTGGAATAAACAGCAACGGGTGATACCCCTAACTCTCGACAAGCCCGTATAACACGAACCGCAATCTCTCCCCGATTAGCAATAAGAACTCGAGAAAACATCCCTTTTTGTCCCCAGACTTAGATTATGATTTACGGATATAAAACAAACCTTGCCCATATTCTACTGGCTGGGCATTTTCCACTAATATCTTTTCTACAATCCCTGAGACTTCGGCCTTTATCTCATTCATTAGTTTCATTGCCTCTATGATGCATAACGTCTGTCCAACCTCCACCTTATCTCCCTCTTTCACGAATGGCTCAGCATCCGGAGATGGTGCTCGATAAAAAGTGCCAACCATAGGAGACTTAACTTCTACTAAATTCGGATCTGTCTCCATTGAATTTTCAACCGAACCCACTGTCTGTGGCATAGAAGAAACTGAAGAGGAAACTGTAGGCAGTATCATCCCTTCTTTAGCCCGTACTTTTATATACTCTCCTTCTGTTTCGATCTCGATCTCGGCCAACTCATGTTCCTTCAAAAGGGCAATCAAACGCTCCAAATCCTTTAAATCCATATTACCCCTCCTTTATACCCGCTCAATATACTTACCTGTGCGGGTATCTATCTTTACCTTATCTCCCTGCTCAACAAATAAAGGTACTTGTATTACCGTCCCGTTCTCCAGTGTGGCTGGCTTCAAGGCATTTTTTACTGTATCTCCCTTCACACCCGGTGCAGTTTCTATTATCTCATAAACTACAAAATTAGGAAGAGAAACCGAGACAATCTGGCCTTCATAAAAGTTTGCTCTAACTTCCAAATTCTCTTTTAAAAATCTCAATACCTGCTCCCCTAATATTTCTTCTGGAATCATCACTTCTTCAAATGATTCTTGGTCCATAAAATAATACATATCTCCGGTATTGTAAAGATAGGTCAACGTGTGTTCCTCTACAAAGGCCGGTTCAATCTTATCTCCGTCCTTAAACGTTATATCTATCAATGACTTTGTCTTAAGATTACGTAATTTTGTCCGTACAAATGCAGACCCCTTTCCGGGCTTGACGTGTTCAAGGTTTACAACAACAAAAACATCATTATTTATCTTGACAGTCCTACCTACTGACAACTCATTGATATTAAGCATATTCGCCTCCTATCTGCTTATCACCTTACAACCTTTCTGAGTAACTACTACTACATCCTCTATCCTAACACCAAATTTCCCCTCTATATATAGCCCTGGTTCTATAGTAAAAACCATTCCCGGCTTTAACTCATCACTTGAACGAGACGAAATTGTTGGAGATTCGTGCACATCTATCCCTAACCCGTGCCCTAATCCATGGATAAAATGCCTATCGACTCCATACTGACGGAAAAAATCCCTGACTAATCTATCCAAGTCCTTGGCTAATACTCCGGGCC
>JAMOOT010000059.1 GCA_027065215.1 Candidatus Omnitrophota bacterium
TGGAGATGTTGAGTGATGTTGAGATAGAGGGAGAGGATTTAGGTATGTTTCGGTTGTGGATAGTGCCGGATAAGGCGGAGGTGTTGGAGAGAAGAGATGGGATGGGAGTGGAGATAAAGGATTTGAGATTGAAGGTGAAGGCAGATATAGTAAGGGGGATGGGAGATGAGATGAGGAGATATATAGAAGGGGAGATGGTGAAGAAGTTGACGAGGGAAGTAAATGAAGGGAAAGAGTTTGAGGCGTTGAGGAAGGTGTTTGGAGCGATAGTGTTGGCGAGGTGGTATAAGGAGAGGGCAAGGGAAGGGTGGCCGTATTATGATGTGGCTGGCAGGGATGTGATGAATGGGAGTTTGAGAGAGGATAATTGGAGTGTAGGGGAGTATTTGAGGGAGTATGGCCGGATGGTGATAGGGACGGTAGAGAGAAATGATGTGCCGTTTGTGGGAGGGGGGATATATTTTGGAGAGGTTCCTGTGAAGACGGGAGGTAATGTGCCCGAGATACAGGGCCCGAAGGATATGCTGGGAGGGGGAAATAGAGAAGATAATGACATAAGTTGGGGTAGAGGTTTTATAAGTAAGGTTGGAATTAATATAAAGAGGTTGGGCAAATTGACAATGAATAAGGTTTTGCCATTGCTTCTGGCAGGGAATATTGTGTTTGCTCCATTGGCAAGGGCAGTAAGGATAGAAAAATCAGTTTTGCCTGGGAATCTACCTGGACTGGTTAGGATGGTTGCAGAGGAAGGGGAAGATGCGAAACTGAATCCCTCGGTTAAGTTTGTGTCTCAATCAGAATCAGAACTTTCAGAGGAGGATGAAAGGTTATTAAGTCAATTAAAATGGGTCGTTGATAATTATTCGGATACTGCGGTGCATTATAGTAATGTTGTTCTTCGGGCAATTAGGAATAATAAAGGCAATATAGATAATCTTTCTAAGGATGAACAGGTTAAAAATGCTTGGACTTTGGCAGAGAAAATTACGAGGGATAATGTATTGCCGGTATTGAGGGAAATGTTAAAGAGTCCTTCATATAAAAAATTTGGGCCGCGTTTGGATGAATATAAGATGTTTTTTTCTTGCCTTGTTGATTCTTTGCCACCGAATAGTAAAGTAGCAAGGGATTTTGAAGCAGTCTTGAACAAATTGATGGACACGGGATGGTTGCTTTGGGAAGGGACCCCTGCTTATCAGAGGTGGGTTGTATCAAAACAAGGTCCGGTGACAGCCTACACGACAACGTATATACATAAGAATTACTTTCTTAGCAGTGTTGTTTATCGTTATATTGTTTACGGGGAAAAGTATTGGGGAGATTTTCTTGTCGATAATGCAGTTGCCAGATTATTACAATGGACTCTTTCTTTGGATCCAAAAAGCCAGGATCCACATTGGGCAGAGATTATGTTAATATCCAATTTGGAGCAGATCTTAAGTACTGTTATGGATCTTTATAGGTCTGGTATTGGGGATAAAGATAGATGTCGACAAGTGGCTATTATCTTCTTGCCTTCTTTAATGCAGTTAGGGAGTACAGTAGTGGTGCATTGGGAGAATTCCCTTTCTAAATATTTTGCACAGGGAATGACTCGAAAGGATATCGCTAATGATATATTGCGTCAACTTAGCGGAGGAGGGGGGGTTAGTGTCTACGTGCTTGCAAAATACGCATATGTAGTATATCTTGGGGTACAGATTGACTTTCTTTATGTTAATGCCTTGGCCTATGCCTTGGCAATTGTTGGCCCGAGTAATTATTGGACTTTTGATAAATCATTGTTGAAAAACGTCAAAGAGGGAAAGTTGTCTTCCTTTTTCCGGAACGTATCTGAGAATGAATTGGTTTCAAGGGTTTGGGTGGTCAATCATATTTTAGGATATTCTCCTTCTTTCTTTGATAAAAACCGGGGATTCTCTACAGAAGATTTAATATGCTTATTTTCTTTGGGGGGAGAGAGAAGTGCAGTTTATGGTAATGTTCTGAAGAATTTATCACAAGAGATCCCGATTCTTCTTGGCTTGAAAAATCGCAATTGGTTTTCAAAAGTAAGGGATGCAAAGTGGACAAAGGAAACTGCTCCTGTTTTAGCGTTTTTATCGGTGGTAAGCAAGGATGGTTTGCCTCGAGAAGAGGTGGTTGAAAAGATATTGAAGTTGGCCGGTAGTAAGAGTTTTAATCTGTGGGGAGTCGATTTTGGGAAGATGTTTTCAAGGTTTTTTGCAAATACAGAATTTTTATTATCTCAAGAGTATTTACCATTTTGGATGGCAGTGGCCTTTAGTGGACAGTTAGATTATTATTTAAATCAATTAGGGATAGATAGTAAAGATTTTGCTGATTTTCTGATATCTGTACTCGATGTTTCAAGTAAAGATCCAGATGAGGTGGTTCAAAATAAAATTTTGCTTCGAGAATTGCTTTATGGAATGAAGGAAAAGGGAGTTTATTCTGAAAGGGTAAAGACAGTTGTTCAGAGATTAGTGGATCGGATGGGGGATGCGGATCCGGTTATAAAGAGGATAGGAATGTCTGGAAGAATAAATCCGGATGAGTTGAGAGGCACTGAATGGTTTAAGTCGTTTCAAACATACAAAAAGTTGGTAGAACAATCGGAAAAAGGGGTATATGTATTGATTCCTATAAATTCTGTTGAGGAAATGAGGGAGATTATTAAAGGATTAGAGAAAGAAGGTTTTGTTTATCAACAGAAAGAGAGGGAATATGTTAAATCTGTAGGGAAGGTGAAGATTCGAGTTAATCTAATGAGTTTTTCGGATAAAGAAAAAGATGGGGAGAGTTTGTTTTATTATATTTCTTCTGCTGGTTTTTATGGGTCAATAAAAATGATAGGAGTATCGAATTTTCTTCCGTTTGATGTTGTTTGTATGCTTGTGGGTACGAATCCAGATGATATCTATCACAAAGGGTCGGTAGTTCTTTTCTCGAAAGGGAGCGATGATTCTTTTATTAAGTGGGTAGTTCCATTTGGACATAGTTGGTTTCCGATACTGGGCGCTAAAGATTGGGATGAGGTGGTGAAATCGATGGCTTTATTCTTCGAACAGTTGCAGAAGAGTAAGGATGGGGTGGAGTTTTTGAAGAATTTGCGCAGAGAGTTGGATAAAAATGGCCTTTCACATATATCTATTGCTAATGAGGGAAAATCTTTGTTCCTTCTCCCTTCTGAGAGTTTAAAGCCGGTGAAAAGGTCTTCGATTCAGCCAAAGGTAAAATCAGCTGAGAAGAATGAGGAAAGGAAGCAAGATAAGAGGGTAATGGCAGGTGTATCGAAGATAT
>JAMOOT010000060.1 GCA_027065215.1 Candidatus Omnitrophota bacterium
AGTATGAACAATTTTGTAAAGAAAAACAAGTCCACAAGAAACATTTTCAACACATTTTATTTCCTATCGATGTCAATCAATACGCCATATTAACCAGGCTATATTCTAATGGAAAAATATTCCTGTCAAGGTTTCTTGAAGCGAATTTAGAATTTGACTGTCGAATATGATTGGATTATAGTGTTTACGATATGGAAATTAGTGCAGAACATCTCAAAAAACAACTCTTTTTTATTGGGGGACCTTGTGTGATAGAGAATGAAACGCTGACAATGGAGGTGGCCCATTATTGTAAAGAACTCTGTCAAGAATTAGAAATAACTTATATATTTAAATCCAGTTATGATAAGGCCAATAGGTCCTCTCTTAATTCCTTTCGCGGCCCAGGGATTGAAACTGGAATCGATATATTAAGAAAAATAAAAGAAAAACTTGGCGTACTTATTTTAACCGATATACACCATCCAGAAGAAGCAAACCTGGTATCTAATGTGGTCGACTTTATTCAGATACCTGCCTTTTTGTGCCGACAAACTGATTTACTCATCTCAGCCGGAAAGACTGGTAAATGGGTTAATATAAAGAAAGGGCAATTTATGGCCCCTTGGGAGATGGCCAATGTGGTAGAAAAGGTCAAATCTACAGGAAATAATAAGATCATACTGACTGAACGAGGGACATTTTTTGGTTATAATAATCTGGTCAATGACATGCGGGCATTGGTCATTATGAGACAATTTTGCGATTTGATAGTATTTGACGCAACCCATAGTGTACAAATCCCAGGAGGGATGGGAAGTTGCTCAGGTGGAAAACGAGAATTTATCCCTTATTTGGCTCGGGCTAGTGCTGCTGTAGGTATCGACGGGATATTTATGGAGGTACACCCAAATCCTGATAGGGCATTATGCGACGGGCCCAACTCTTTATCCCTTGAGAGGTTAAAGACCGTGCTTTACCAAGTAAAGGAGATCTATGAGTTTGTCAAAAAAATACATAAAATTGGCTAAGGAAGTCCTGCAGTTAGAGGCCAGCGCGATTCAGAATTTGGTGGAAAGGATAGACAAATCTTTCCTCGACACACTGGAATTAATCTGGAAGGCAAAAGGGAGGATAATAATCACTGGTGTTGGGAAAGCCGGTATCATTGGACAAAAGATATCCGCAACCCTTGCATCTACCGGGACCCCAAGCATTTGGGTCCATTCTGGAGAGGCTATACATGGGGATTTAGGCAGAGTCACTAAAGAAGACGTGGTTATTATACTCTCAAATAGCGGAGAAAGCGAAGAGGTAATAAAACTATTGCCTGTACTCAAAAAGATAGGAACTCCAATTATTGCTATAACCGGGAGACCTGACTCTACCCTGGGCCGTTATAGTGATATAGTACTCAATGTGGCAGTAGAAAAAGAGGCCTGCCCGCTGAATCTGGCCCCCACTACATCAACCACAGCTATGTTGGCAATGGGAGACGCCATAGCAGTATGCCTTATAAAATTGAGGGATTTTCGTCAAGATGATTTCGCCCTATACCACCCGGGAGGATCTTTGGGTAAAAGGTTACTCTTAAAGGTAAAGGATATAATGAGAACAGGGGAAAGATGTCCTATAGTTTTACCTGAAACTCCGGTAAAAGAGGTGTTAGTATCTATAACATCGGCTAAGGCAGGCGCTGCTATTATCGCGGATAAAAATCAAAAGATAAAGGGTATCTTCACTGACGGAGATCTGAGAAGACATATAGAAGAGCGCCCTGATCTTCTGTCTTGCAAGATAAAAGAGGTTATGACGAAGAATCCTGTCTCTATAAATGAAAACGAATTGGCAATTCATGCAATGAAGGAGATGAAACAACGGAAGATCGATGAACTACCAGTAATAAATGCCAAAAATCAAGTCGTAGGAATCCTGGATATACAGGACTTGCTCTCGGCTGGGCTTTAACCTACACCTTAATGGCCAATATAAAAAATAACATATTAGAATGTATAGGCAAGACACCACTTGTTGCCTTAAACCGCATTTTCCCCAATAGCAACGGTTTGATACTGGCAAAATTAGAAGGACAAAATCCCTCAGGGAGTGTTAAAGATAGAACAGCATTAGGAATGCTACAATCCGCCATTGATAGAGGCGATATAAACAAAAATACCACTATAATAGAGCCAACCAGCGGAAATACGGGTATTGCATTGGCAATGATTTGCGCCCGAGTGGGGTTAAAACTCGTTCTTACTATGCCTGAAAATATGTCTTTAGAACGGAGAAAACTATTGAAACTCTACGGGGCCAAAATAGTTCTTACTCCCAAGGATCTGGGAATGAAGGGTGCTGTAGAACAGGCTATAAGGCTTAAAAAAAAGCAAACCAATGCCATCATACTTAACCAATTTGAAAACATAGATAACCCTAAGATACATGAAAAAACAACTGGGCCTGAGATATGGAAGGATACCAAAGGCAAAATCGATATCCTCATTGCTGGAATTGGAACTGGCGGGACAATAACTGGAACTGCAAGGTATTTGAAACGCAAAAATAAACAGATAAAGGTAATCGGGATAGAACCACATAATTCACCAATCATTACCAAAGGCAAATCTGGTACTCACTCCATACAAGGAATAGGTGCAGGTTTTATCCCTAAAATACTCGATCTATCTTTATTGGACGAAGTTGTTACAGTAAAAGATGAATCTGCTTATAACTCTATGGTAGAACTGGCCCGCAAGGAAGGGATTTCAGCTGGGCTATCTTCTGGGGCTGTCCTGTGCGCAATGAAGCAAATCCATAAGAAATACCCCGCAGCAAGGATAATTGGAATATTCCCAGATGGAGTAATGAAATATATTTCCCTATTAAACCTCTAAATTTACTCCATAGGCATCGGCCAAGAAAACCTTCAGATCATTATCCATACGTTCCCATAAATTGGTACGCTTTTGGGGAAATACACTACATCATCCCAATTCATAAAATACCGTTTGTTTGGATTTAATGATTCAAGAAGGCCAAAAAATTTTCTAAGCATATAGTGGTTCTGGATATAGTTAAGGAAATTAGAAAAAGATTGCCTCATGCAATATGCTACAACATCCTTAAACACTTTGTAAACTGAAGGGGTATTATTAATCGTCTTAAAGAATAAAACGGCCGGTGAGAAGGGACTACAGCTTTTACCATCTACTCTCCATTGCCTGCTACTAAAGACAAAAATAAATTCAAAAAAGAATCACTCAAAAACTCAAAAAACTTCTCTTTATCTTGCTCTAATACCTT
>JAMOOT010000061.1 GCA_027065215.1 Candidatus Omnitrophota bacterium
TGCCCCTCAGGGGTAAGCTGTTTTTGCAAATTTAGGGTAAGTCTTCTTGATACTTGAGCCCCATTATTATCCTCTGCCCAACAAGTAACAGTGTATTCCCCGGCCTTATAATAGGTGTAGGTAAAAGTACCAGAAGAGCTTATTTGCCTTTCTCCTTCGCCAAAGTCTATGGTATATCTCACAATCCTTCCATCTGGATCAGTGGCACGGCAGCTAAAAGTAACTGTAAGTGGAGCCTCTCCTGAGGAAGGATCGGCAGTGAAAGAGGTAATGTTTGGAGACTTATTCTGAACAGAAGTGGTAACTCTAATAGTTATGGGCTCAGAGGTGGTCTCCGCCCCATCATTATCTTCCACGGTTACCTTTGCATGATAGGTGCCAGGGCTATTATAGGTATGGGTAGCAGTATTGGTAGTGGTCGTTTGATCAATCTGTCCATCGCCATCAAAGTCCCATTTGTAGCTAACTACAGTGCCATCTGGATCAGTTGCATCGCAAGTAAAGTTAACCGTAAGCGGTGCATTGCCTGAGGTAGGATTGGCCGTAAAGGCATTAATCACTGGTGGCTGGCTGGGATGTGCTGCTAACCGCAGATTACCGTAGAAAAGAGGCTCTACCCATTGAACGTCGTCCAGTCCAGCTGGCCACTCTAAAGATATATCATTATCTACATCATCAACCCAAAAGTAAAATCCAATTTCATCACCTGCTTGTGCTTGAAGGGCACCGGTAGTAAGGTCTATTTGGATTTCATACTGTAAATGTCCAGTGTCGGCAGATAATGCTGACACAACGTCATCTACCTGAATTGGTTCAATATCCTCATAACTATAAGTTGAAAAATCATACCAAATTCCTCTAAATTCATTAACCAACGCTGAATCCTGCTCAATCCACGTTACCCAATAATTTCCTTCATCTGTTTGGGGTATAGTATCCCAGCAGTGGTTGTGATCATCGTCAAAGTAAATTCCCACCTCGTCGTAATCTCCAAGCTGCATATCTGCTTCATTGTCAATGGCAATATAGAGATAGTGATCATCATTCATGAGGTATGCTTTCACATTTGGTATTCCTACTTCCATATCACCATTATTATCTTCAAAATCAGAGCTATAAAGAACATCTGTACCGTCTTTTACTTCCACATCATCTATATACCAGCCGTCATAATTAACACTGTAATCCGAGGTAAAGAGAAATCTGATTCTTACTTCTCCTCCCCTTCCCTTATATGCCGAAAGGTCAATGGTTTCTTCTGTCCAGCCTGAGTTTGAATTATCCCCTGTATAGGTAGCTAAGGTTGTCCAGGTACGACCATTGTCGGTAGTGATCTGGACATAGGCATGATCATAGTCTTCAATGTTATACCAATGCCAAAAGGTAAGCTGGGGACTTGTGGTATTACTTAAGTCAATGACTGGCGTTTGAATCCAACCAAATTCATAATTCAGATAATCACCATCTAAGTTTGTCGCCCAGCATTTAGTTCCACTATGAGCACTTTGTGGACCTGTTTGAGGCTCACCCCATTCCCAGTTTGTGTTTATTGGTCCCCTTAAATCTACTACGGCAGCATTGTTCCATTCTGCCGGATTAATAACACCATCAATGGCAGGCGGATTGTCTGTCCAGTTTGATGCAATAGAAGGAGCGGTGTTAATGAGATAATTTTTCACAAACTCATCCCAGTGCAGACTGGCAAAATCATGTTGGCTGTCTTCATAAAAACGGTCATAGATATTGTAAGTTTTTGCCCTTTCTGGAAAATAAATGGCAACACCATGCGCATTAGGACAGCCCGACCCATGAAACTCGGCAAAAATGGTGTTCTCAATAGCCGTCTTAACCTCATTAGCCACATTTACAATATCTGTATTTGTACAGATCTGGCTGACTAAGTCTGCAAAATGGTAAAGGTCTATATGTCCCAACCATTCCCAGCAAAATACTTGGACTTGAGCCCTAGCCATCTTAAGCTCGTCCCAATTTGAGTTCATGGCTAAAGCAAAATTATCAACGGCCGTAGCTAGATCATATATTTGAGAAAGATCAAACGCCGAAAGGGTGTTATCACTATTTGTTCCATACTCTTCTTTATACCGATTTACAATCGTATGGGCTAGTTCTGAAGCAGTATAGTCAGGATTATTCTTTAAATCAGTTAAGATTGTGTTATACGGCCAACCAGCATCGGGTTCAAGCTCCTCTGATCCAACCATAACATCTGCTAAATCCTTCATTTCATAACCAACTTCTATCATTCCCATGAGACAGGCATCAAAGCCGATCAGATTGAAATGAACATTCGCATTACTCAAAGCCTGTTGCACTTCATCTATATACAGATAATCATCACTTGTCTCGTCATAACCAGCACTCCGATACAATCTCTCTACCTTAGGATTATTTTCTCCTTGTTTCCAGGTAAAAACATTATTGCCTTTCTGTAATTGACTTTTCATGGCCCTTTCCATCATCTCGCGCCAACCATCACCATGGTCCCAGATAATCAAAGCATAGTTATCCGCACGATAGTTCGTAGTTGCCCAATTAATAAAATTTTGTAAAGTACTGGGATCGGCCATATTACACTCGCCTATATCCTCAACTTCCGTACCATTAGTGGGTTCTAACCCTTTAGTGATATAAAAGCGCCGACAATCTGTCCAGTTACCAAAAGACTCATCATACTTATTTATACGGTCAAACTGAACCACAATCGTAATATTATCATCTGAACCAACCTGTGCCATCTCTAAGAAATCATCTATACCTTCATCCTCCAAGTTATTATCTGCGTTCATATAAACCATAAATGTCCATTTTTTATTTCCAGCAAATGCTAAATTTACAAAACTTACACTAACGATCAATGCTACTAATAAACTTAAGCACCACAATTTGGGCATCGTCTTTTTTTGGTCTTTATTCTGCATATTGACCTCCTATCCGAATCTTATTAAGTTCATTGAACGTCACGGCTTCCTATTCTCCCCCGGTCTTATAGGACCACTTAACCTAATGAGCTATAGGCTTGTTGCCTAAAACTATCTCGTTTCAGACATCTTACTTAATTCACCCTAAACCATGAAGTTTTTATCACTCCCCCTTTAAAGAATTCATAAACACTCCTGAGGATGGGAGTATTTAATTGACTTTAACATTTTAGGATAGCCAACCGCTCTGGCTGTTTTTAACTATCCATTTCCTCTTCTGAGTTCTCGTACGGGAACCTATTTCCTGCCTGCGTCAAGTAAATCCTGCCT
>JAMOOT010000062.1 GCA_027065215.1 Candidatus Omnitrophota bacterium
AAGGCTATAGATCTTTTTCTCAACTGCGGTAATAAAATCATCTCTTAATAGAAGATCTTCTGGCGGATAGCCAGTAATAAACATCTCAGGCAAGATTAGAAGGGAACAATCTTGACATTCATCTAAGGAATCAATTACCTTTGAAAGATTCCCCTCGAGATCTCCAACCGTAGGATTGAACTGACCTAAAGCAATCCTCATCCTTTATTAGGCTTTCGTCCGTGATTTGCCTTTTTACTTCGCCAACCAAGTTTCCCTCTTCGTTTCTTTTTGGACATAACCTCTCTCTCCTCTCCTATTCTCCTATAACTTGCACTATCACTGTCCTCTTTCTCGGTCTATTGTCAAAATCTATCAAAATCACCTGTTGCCACATACCCAATAAAAGCCTGCCCTCTGAAAAAGGTATAGTAATTCCTGGCCCTAATAGAGAAGATCTAACATGAGAAAATCCATTACCATCACCCCACGCCTTGTCATGATGATAAGGTTTATCTCGTGGGATAATCTTCTCAAACAAATCTTTTAGATCTTGGACCAAGCCAGATTCATATTCACATGTAGTAATTCCGGCTGTAGAACCATTTACAAACACACAAACTAAACCACTTCCAATCCCAGAGACCTCTATCGCCTTATTAACCCGAGAGGTAATATCATGGATATCACAGAAACCATTAGTTTGAATCTCTATCTGATAGGTAAAGACCACGTTATCTCACCTCACTACCTGACGGAACATCCCTGTCCACAGTCAAGAGAGAGATGACATCACCACCATCTGCAGCCAATAACATTCCTTGACTCTCAACCCCTCTTATCGTGGCAGGTCTAAGATTAGTAATCACCACTATCTTTTTACCAATCAATTCCTCTTCTTTATACGAAGACTTTATTCCTGCTACTAAGGTTCTCTCTTCCTCTCCTATCTTAACCTTCAAGACATAAAGCCTATCGGCATTAGGATGAGGTTGAACCTCTACTATCTCACCTATACGCAAGCCTAAGGCCTTCACATCATCTATTGATACCACCATTCCCTCCTATTGAGACTATATTTCACCGATTTCAATTACAATTGTATCGTCTAATACAAAAAAATGCGCCTGGACGGATTCGAACCGCCGCAAGACGTGCCTTAGGAGGGCACCGCTCTATCCTACTGAGCTACAGGCGCGTTAGATTTATTCCAACGTAATGGCCTCAACTGGACAAGTAGAAACACAGGCCCCACAATCCACACAGGTATTGGGATCTACCTTGGCCTTACCATTATCTTGCATAGTAATCGCGCCAACCGGACAAACTGAAACACAAGCCCCGCACCCAACACACTTTTCTTCATTAACTACTGCTGGCATTTGCCCCTCCTTTTTTAAAAGACCCATAAGGAAATCTGGTTGCGGGGGTGGGATTTGAACCCACGGCCTTTGGGTTATGAGCCCAACGAGCTACCAGGCTGCTCCACCCCGCGATGGTAGATTTCAATAATACCACATCTCTTTCTAAAATCAAGTTTTTACTTAACAATCTCTGGAGAAAAAATTTATTTCCATATCCATCTTGATTCCAATGTCATTTCACCAAAGCACCCTTCTAAGATTGCATACTATATTTCTACAAATAACTACCTATATGCTTCATATATAAATACAAACTTGCCTGCGTTGTTCAAATAGTTGTTCAAATATAAGAAATACATTAATCCCTTTATCCTTGAAAGATGAGTTCTACACCACCCCTTTGTTCTTCTTTATCTAATGGCTTACCTTTATCTATCTCTTCCACCCAGTCTTTGATTTTTACCTTCTCCCCAATCAAACCTATCAATACCGCCTTATATATACCTTCGATTTCTTCCTTTGTCTTGTCATTTTCATCCAGTCTGCTACTAAAATCTACACCTATTCGACTTAAGTCCTTTGCCCAATCCATTAAAAACTTCCACGCATTATCATATTGTTTCATGCTTATGCTTATGTTTTCGCCTTTCAATCCTAATATGTTCACGAGATTATTGAACCACTCCCTTTTAGTCTCTACATCCTGATTAGTCATCGCCTCTACCAATCCTTCCTGCAATCCGCATTCCCTCAACAAGTCTTGCAACCTTTGTTCTTGAATTTTGTCCTTCATCTCATCTACATCGGCTCCATATCTATCAAAGATTTCCTCTTTGTAACTAATCAAATATCTAACCAAATCCCAGACTATCCCTTCTCCTGCTCCCATTTCTTTTAAGACCACTGGCAGCACCCTTTTTACTTCACTAAGATTACCCAAAAACAAGGCTATCTCCTCTGGATTTACCTCATCCTTAGTCAAAAATTCTTCCACCATCTCTTTTAACATAGAATCCTCTATCAAATCACGTACCTTGAGCACCATTTTTGCTTTTCCCTCTTTTGTATCAGAAAAGATATCTATTGGAATGGTCTTACCATTGGCAATAGATGAAGAGATAACCTCTACTGTTCGTTCAAGAAGATCTTTGTTTCCGTACATCTTCATCACATCCACATCTGTATCTATTACTACATCCTTTATTGCGGGGCCTAACTTATTTCGAATTGTTGAATCCAGTTGGGCCAATAGAATAGCGTATCTCTCTAAAGATTTTTCTCCAAGTTTAACGAAAAGCATTCGGCAATTAATCCGCACATTGGCCCATCGAGAAAAAAATTCATCATTAACATCAACCCCCATATCCGATAGCATAGATAGGATCTTTTCTCCTTTCTTAAAAATATGGGGGCCACTATCAAGAAACACCAATCCTTGAAACAAAGCACCTATTCTAAATATAACAAAATCTTTTATGTTATTGAGAATGTCTCTATCTTCCAAAATATCTTTGGCAATATCTCGCTTTCCAGAAGCGAAATATTGAAAGAGGTTTAATGTCTTAAAATTTAACCGGTTTTCTGTAGATATTCTGAATGCATCAAAGAAGTGAGCCAACAGGACCATATTTCGTTGTTCAAGAGTTAACCGTTTTATATCATTAGATAAATTACTGGACCCAAGGTCCCCATACATTCCGTGGTGACTTACGATGAAAGAAATTTCACTTATTAGTGAGTCGGTATACTTGGTATCACTTATAAAACTTCTTACCAACATTTCTCCCACATCGTAGTGATCCATATCCCGGACCCCGTTTATGGATCCGATATCGTGTAATATCGCTCCAATAATTAGACTTTTCTTATTTTCGTCGGGTAGTGTTGAAAACGT
>JAMOOT010000063.1 GCA_027065215.1 Candidatus Omnitrophota bacterium
GTGGTAAGGGAAGAGATTTTTGGGAAATGGAACTGCGGCTAAAGAAAGATGACCAGTTAATAAAATATGTCAAAGACTTGTTTCAAGGGATCAGGGCAAGTAGTCTTTTCCTTATGATATCCAACCTAATTCGACGGTTGAGAGTGAAAGACCTTTATCCAACTCAGGGTATTTTTGTCGATGGGTTTCTTGAGGTAGTATGGAGGTGGGAGAGTGAAAATGGAGCCTCTTTGCGAGGGTTTCTTGACTATTGGACTCGTCAGGAAGAATCTCCGTTGGAGGCAGAGCGATTAAATCTGCCAATTTCAAGAGACAGTGTTAAAGTGATGACTATTCACGGCTCAAAGGGATTAGAATTTAATGAGGTTCTATTACCCTTTTTAGATTTAAGGCCGGGTGAGAGTAGAGCGAGGGGCTTGGAGGGAAATCTTTACTGGGAATTGACAGATGAAATTGATATGTACTACATAACTAAACCAATGGCAGGAAGGCATCCCAAATTGAGGGAGATATATAATCGTGAGTACACACTGCGAATTTGGGATGATATAAATCTGTTATATGTGGCTATGACCAGGGCAAAACGCCACCTTACTTTGTTTTTGACTCGTCCTAACAAGGGTAGATTTTCTTGGCAGAGTTTGGTTGAGTCTAATATGGAGGTCAGTGATAGTGATTCATATTCGTAAAGAGGAGATAGTAGGTTGGAAAGAGCGCAGATTGGGTGAGTTGGTTCATCGAGTCTTAGAACTTAATATAGGTTGTGGATTTTCTCTCTCTTCATCTATAGAGAAGGCTATCATTGAAAGTCTTGGTGAACTGGAACGTGAGGAAGGAAGGGAGTTTTTGCGAAACCTGTTTTCTGAGATTGACAGGAAACCAGACTGGAGAAGGTTTATGGAGATGCTTTCTTCTCGAGAAAAGATCCCTGAATTGGATATCCTTGCTCCAGAAGGTCAGAGATTTCGCATTGATTTATTGTTGGTAGGGGATCCTTCACTGGTGATTGATTACAAGTATGCCCATCCCAGAGAGGAACATCGGTGGCAGATTGAAAATTATTGCCGACTATTGCAGCCTATGTTTGCCCGATTGGAAGGGTATTTATTGTATCTATCCGAGAAATCGGTTAGGTTAGAGCGGGTAGTATGAGTAAAGGTTTGCAGGATTATATATTCGGGTTGTTGGAGAAAAGGAAGGATTTACGCGATATAGCCATCGTGTTGCCATCGTTGCGTTCGTCCTTTTTTTTAGATCGTAGTCTTGCTAAGGATTGGGGAGTAGTGCTGCCGCCTAAGGTCTTCTCTATACAAAGGTTTTGGGATTACCTTCTTTCTCAGGTAGAAGATTTTCGCAGGGTTTCTCTATTAGATGTGTTGGTTGATTTAAAACGGGTTGTAGAGAAACGAATTGATTCGATGGCAGATTGGAAGGTATTCTATCCATGGGCCTATCCATTATTCAGTGCGATAGAACAAATTACCCTCTCAATGGTTTCTGAAAATAAGCTTTGCGAGGTGGCATCGATTCTGACTGGGCATGATACAAAAGACGATTTTTATCGGTTTTGGGAAGAGATACCTTCTATTAGGGATGAGTTTTATGCCCGTTTGCGAGAGAAAAAGATGTTTACTCGGGCGATGGTAACTTCACGCATTCTGACGAGGATAAAAGATATAACAATTCCTTTTAAGAAAGTGATAGTGGCTGGTTTGTTTCTTGAAACAGAGATGGAAAGAGAGTGTTTACGCAGGATCAAAGAGAAAACAGATTTATCGATATACCTCTTGAAGGTCTCAGTTCCGGGTTTGGAGGATAAGTTCGATAAATTGGCTCAATCTCTTTCTGCTGATGGAGTCTGGTCTGTTCCGATAGAGACAGATCGTATAACGGTTTTGCCGTGTAGGAGTGAGTTAGATGAGGTTAAGCGGGTTGTTCGTTCTTTGCCTGAGAGGATAGAGGATCCAACGGATGTTGGGATAGTTCTCCCAAGAGAAGAGTTGTTGATGGCGTTTTTAGATAATCTAAATGAATCTTCCTTCCCTATAAACATCTCTATGGGCTATCCTCTGAAGTCTACCTCAGGTTATGACTTTTTGCAGAGACTAATTCGGATATTTGAACATAGCAACGAAGGACGCTTTTTTTATCGTGATTATCTGGATGTTATCTCTCATTTTTATTTTTCGGAGGTTCTCCCTGAGTTAGCACAAGCAAGGCTATCCTTAGTTCGTTATAGCGAAGAGATTGGACGAGTTTTCTTTTCAATAGAGGAAATAGAGTCCTTTATTCCAGATAATGTGAAACAATTATTACAGCCACTTCATCGGGTTTTGGTTGCTGTTGTAAATGAGGCCTCCGTGAGAGATATTATCAGTGCACTGGCGGATTTGTTTTGGTGGTTGATAGAGACGAATTCTGCACTTTCCCAAGATGAGTTAGAACGGGAGGTGGTCTACAGGTTTTATCTCATTCTAAACCATATGCTCTCCTCAGCAATGGCCACAGAAGATTTACCTGTAAAGGTATTGTTTGCGTATCTGCGAACCTTGTTGCTTCAAGAGTATGTTGGATTTGAGGGCTCTCCTTTAAGAGGCCTTCAAATAATGGGTTCCCTGCAGGCCCGGAATTTGGGATTTAAACAACTGCATTATCTTGATCTAAATGAAGGTATGTGTCCGGGGAGTGTAGGGGTTGACCTGTTTTTACCTGACCCCATAAGAGAATTTTTAGGTATGCCAAGACTTAAGGATAGAGAGCTTATGTATGCTTACGATTTTTATAGCACGGTTGCATTATCGGATGAGGTTAAACTTTATTATGTGCGGTGGCCTGATAGTAAATTTGCGGTTAGTCGGTTTGTCCATCAGCTGCGGTTTTTGGCCCGTACACAAGGAAAGGAATTGAGTGAAAGAGAGGATGTTTTGCCTTTTGGTATAACCTTGCCAACTGTAGATGAGGAATTTAGTAAGATGCCTGTTGATTTAGAGAGGGTGACACAATATTCTCCATCTGCCTTAGATACTTATTTGAAATGCCCTGTTAGATACTACTATAAATATATATTGTCGATTCCTGAACCAGTTCGTAATACTGAAGATCCAGACCATAGAGAGGTCGGGACCTTAGTGCATTCAATATTGTCGGAAATATACCTACCAGTGGTTAAGGAGAGATTGAGTGAGTCTTTTTTTATTTCGGCTAAGAAAAAAATAGAGTCTATATCTGTAGAGAAGG
>JAMOOT010000064.1 GCA_027065215.1 Candidatus Omnitrophota bacterium
TTGGGGGAGAGGTATTTTTAATAAGACAGGTGGCAAAATTGAAAGTGGAAGTTATAGGGCATAATATAGAGACAGTCCCCAATCTTTATCCTATTATCCGTCCACAAGCTGATTATTATCGGAGCCTTCAGGTCCTTAAAGAATTGGCTTCGGTTAGCTCAGGTATAGTAAAGAGTTCAGTAATGGTTGGATTAGGTGAGGAGGAAAAAGAATTGATAGAGCTCTTTAGGGATTTGAGAAAAGTGGGTGTAAGTGCGTTATGTATTGGCCAATATTTGTCTCCAGAGAAGGGTTCTTATCCGGTGCAAAGGTATTATAATGATGAAGAATTTAATCGGTTGGGAGATATTGCCCGGGATATAGGTTTTGAGTTTGTCTGGTCTGGGCCATTGGTTAGAAGTAGTTTTGTGGGGGAGGAATTATATGGCTTATAGAATATGCGTTGATATAAGTTCCTCTGCTATTAAGGCCTTGATAGGACAGCATCGAGGAAATAGGTTTATAGTAGAAGATTTTTATATTCAGCCCTATGATTCCCGATTTAACTCAGATAGACACCTTTCAGTTGCTCTAAAGGAATTATTGTGGGAAATGGACTTAAGGGGCGGATATTTGCATGTTGCTATATCCAGTGCCTATGCCATTTTTCGCTATGCGATGTTTCCGGACGTTGAAGTAAGGGATTTGGAGACTGTTTTGGCATGTGAGGGGAAGAAATATCTCCCTGATAAAAAATCAGATGTTATTCTTCAAGGAATGCCCTTCCAGGCAAAAGGGAAATTAAAAGAACCAATTTTATTGGTAGGAGTGGACAGAGATTATTTAGAAAAAGTGGATCATATGATACGGGAAGTGGGATTTCGCACCAGATTTGTATCAGTGGATTCATTAATATTGGCTAATCTGATTTCCTATATGAATCCATTTTTTTCCTCTCCTGTATGTGTAGTGGATATAGGTTATCGATTGACAAAAATAATGATACTTAAAGAAGACAAGATAGTGTTTATCCGTTCAGCGAAAGTGGGGAGTTTTGATATCGACCTTCTTATACATGAGCGATTGGACGTGGCATTGGAAGCGGCTGAGGCAATCAAAAAAGGGGAGAATGCCATAGCCGATGTTATATCCCTTTCCAATAGGATATTGAATTATCTCTGCGATGAAATTTACATATCGATCGATTTCTATGAGAGCCAGTTTGGTGAGGTTCCGGAGAGGATGTTTATTACTGGAGGGGGAGCGAAGATGAAAGGGTTAGTTGAAGTTTTATCTGAGAAACTTGGGTTAGAGGTGTTCCTCTTTCATTTGCCAGAATCCAAAATTTTATGTTACAGCAGCAATAAGGATTTTTGGAAATATCAGCAGGAACTTATGGTTGCCGTGGGGTTATTGTTGGTCTAAAATGAAGTACTATGTTGGTTGATAAGGAAAGAGTCAAGAAGTTGGTGAAAGAATTGTTAGAGGCGATAGGGGAAGACCCAACGCGTCCTGATTTGGTTCGCACCCCTGAACGAATAGCAGATTTGTATTCTGAACTACTCTCTGGTATGGAAAAAGATCCAGAGGAAGAATTGATAGTAGCATTAGAAGAAAAACACGATGAAATAGTCCTTTTAAAGGATATTAGTTTTTATTCTCTTTGTGAACACCACCTGCTCCCGTTTTTTGGGAAAGTCCATATTGCCTATTTGCCCAAACATGGCAAGATAACTGGATTGAGTAAATTGGTTAAGGTTGTTGAGATACTTTCTCGTAGATTGCAGGTCCAGGAACGTATGACCACACAGATAGCGGAGGCTATATTGCGCCGTTTAGAGCCTTTAGGGGTTATGGTTGTAGTTGAGGCAGAACACCTATGTATGAGTATGCGAGGGGTTAATAAACCAGGAGCCAAGGTTATAACCAGTGCAGTTCGTGGCATATTTCGGGAGAATGCTAAAACAAGGAACGAAGTTCTAAGTCTCTTATTAAGGGGGTAGGCTATGTTGAAGGTTGTTCTGGATGTTTTTTGCGTCTTTTTAATATTGATATCGGCATTTAGTGTGTTACGGAGAGGTTTTTTAGTATCTATTTATAATCTTGTCGCAATGGGAATCATAGTGTTGTCAGTTTTGCAGATATATCCGAAGTTTACGGATATAGTCAAAGTAAGGATTCCGGTTTTGCCATCAGGGTTTGGAGATTTTGTTAGTGTGGGAATTCTATTTATAGGATTTATGATGATTGCCCGGCTTTTGAGAGAATTGCTTGTATTCTTCATAGTTATGCCTGAACCGGCTGGTTTGGAGAGGTTCGTTGCTATGTTATTAGGGGCTATTACAGGGATTATGTCCGCCTCAATGTTTATGTTTTGGCTATACATTTCCCCATGGGATTCTGTAATATCTGCCATAGAAGAAGGTCGTCTTTCCAGATATCTATATATCCTTCCAGCGAAAGGTTATACCTTCTTTTGCGACACCTTGATAAGGCCTTATTTCAAGGGTAAATTCACCCCCAATCATCTTGTCTATTTAGAAGGGGAAGGCAAACGCATTGGAGGGAAGAAACATTAACAGATGTTGACCTAACACTTTTATTTACTTTAAGTTTGAAGTATAATTAACATCGAATATAGAGTATCTTTGGGGGTGGGGATTTATTGGCAAAGGAGGCTTGAGATGTGGCGGGGCGTTATGATATTTCTCTCTTTTGTTTTGCTCTTGACCGGGTGGGGATTGTATTTTTATCAGCGTTCAGTTAATAAAATGTATGAGGAGTATCTTTTGGATGAGCATATAGTAGCAAGAGGGAATTCTGCTAACTCAAATAAAGGTGAGCAGATCAAGGAAGAGATGGTAGGGGCAAGTTCTAAACGAGAAAAAGAAGAGAAAGTTGTAACAGAAGGGCCAAAATCAGGTGTTGATCCCCATCAGTTTGAGGTTTTAATGGCGGAAAAAGAGGAATTGAATCAAAAATATAACCAGTTGCTAAATAGGATTGAAAAAATCGAGAAGGTATATAACCAAATTTCTGAAGAAAATAAAAAGTTAAAGACAGAGATTCAAAAGAAAGACAAGAAAATAGCCATTTTGAATAGTCAACTGTCAAGAGTAATAACGGCTAAACAAAGCATCGAAATAAAACTTCAGAGTATGGAGGGGGAGGTTAACGCGGTTAGATTAGAAAATAAAGTATTAAAGGCAAAAGTTGCAGAATTGAATAGTGTTTTGAATTCTATGGATAAATTAAAACAGGCAATGCGAGATCTAAAGTTAAAAATGTACTTTGAGCGGAAACGTAAAAAAGAAGAAGCACGAAAGCACATTGTTGGCAATCGCGGATATATAATCTTGAATGGCAGGCCTACATTAGGTGCATTAGGGAAAAAACATCAATCAGCAGTTGAGGTTATACCGGTCTTTGACTGATGGAAGAGTTTTTTCACGAGTTTTTACATAATAAAGTGTTTTGGATTGCTTTTGTTGGCTGGGCAGTTGGGCAGGGGCTCAAGATTTTATTTGGTATTATACGCGAACGCCGGTTTGATTTCCGTTGGTTTGTTGGAACGGGTGGGATGCCAAGTGCCCATTCTTCGGGGGTTTCTGCCTTTGCGACCGCTGTAGGGCTTAAACACGGATGGTCGTCCACTTTCTTTGCAATAGCCTTTGTTGTTGCTGTGATTACGATGTTTGATGCCCAAGGAGTCCGTCGGGCAGCAGGGAAACAGGCAGCAGTTTTGAATAAAATAGTCGATGAATTGTATCTACATGGTAAGATATCAGAGGGAAGGATGTGGGAGTTATTGGGACATACTCGGTTTGAGGTATTTGTTGGCTTTATTATTGGTGTAAGCACTGCCCTAATACTGGGGCATTACTGGGGGGTGAATTAAATGAACAGAACACGCTGGATGATTATAATTGGAGGCGTGGTTATTTTTCTTGTTATGGTTGGGATGTTGGTTGGTGGACATAAAAAGAAAAAAGATATTAGTGTTAAGCCTCCAGAAACGAGTGTCCAGTCTCAACAGGGAATAGATTGGGATAAAGAAATACAAGAGGTAAAACAAAAAATTTCTAATGGAGATTACGTTTCAGCCAAAAGATTGACAGAGGATTTATTAGATAAGGCCCCTAATCAAGAGGTAATACAGAAACTAAACGAATTGTTACAACAGATAAACTTTCAGATATTAATCAATCCAATACCAGTAGAAGGCAAAACCGTTGAGTATGAAGTGAAGCCCGGTGATACCCTTTACGGTATTGCCAAAAAATTCGGTACGACCGTAGATTTTATAAAATTGCGCAATCATCTTAAGTCGAATATCATAAAACCAGGACAACGGTTAAGCATCTACACTGGCAAATTTTCTATTGTTGTAGATAAATCGCAAAATTTATTGATGCTATATGCTGATGGAGAGCTGGTCAAGACATACAAAGTCTCCACTGGTAAAAATAATAGCACACCTGAAGGAGAGTTTAAGATAGTTACCAAACTAAAGAATCCGACTTTTTTTCACGATGGAAAGGCGATTCCTCCCGGTGACCCAAAGAATATATTAGGGAGTAGGTGGTTAGGATTTGATTATGGGAACGGTTCGTATGGCATTCATGGGACCACAAGCCCGGAGAGCATTGGCACCTATGAGACCAACGGTTGTGTTAGAATGAAAAATGAGGATGTAGAGGAGTTATATGCATTGGTCCCCGTGGGCACGCCGGTAAAGGTAGTGAGGTGAAGAAGAACATGAAAACTATATTGGATGTAGAAAGACCGATAATAGAATTAGAGCAAAAGATAAGAGAGTTAAGAGAGTTTTCATCTGAAAAAGACGTTAATCTTAAGTCGGAAATAGAGCAAATGGAGAGACGTCTTGAGGAAATGAAACGCAAGATCTATTCCAATCTTACACCTTGGCAGAGGGTCCAATTTGCAAGACATCCTAATCGGCCTTATACATTGGACTATATATCTATGATTATGGAAAGATTTATAGAATTGCATGGAGACAGACTTTATGCCGATGACAAGGCTATCGTAGGTGGGATTGCGAGATTTGATGGTGAGCCAGTGATGGTTATAGGACATCAAAAAGGTAGAACTTTAAAAGAGAATATATATCGGAACTTTGGCTGTGCTCACCCTGAAGGGTACAGAAAAGCAATGCGATTAATGAGATTAGCCGAACGCTCGCATATGCCGATAATAATATTTATAGATACCCCTGGGGCCTATCCGGGTATTGGGGCAGAAGAAAGAGGGCAGGCCCATGCCATTGCTGAGAACATACGAGATATGTTTAGCATTGCAACTCCCATATTAGTCTATGTGATAGGAGAAGGAGGGAGTGGTGGAGCATTGGGGATAGGAGTAGGAGATAAGGTCTCAGTTATGGAGAACGCCTACTATTCTGTCATCTCCCCTGAAGGATGCGCTGCTATACTTTGGAAAAGTGATGGAGGGGTTGAAGAGGCAGCAGCCGCCCTTAAGTTAACAGCACAGGACCTCTTGAACTTCGGCATAATAGATGCGATTGTCCCAGAACCATTAGGAGGGGCCCATAGGCATCCTGAACAGGCTGCCCAAATACTGGCAGACCATATTCGTGCTGATTTAAAACAAGTTCGGAGTGTGCCAGTACAAGAGTTGATTAGAAAACGCTACGATAAATTTAGAAATATTGGGGCATACGAATATGCGAAAGAAGACCCTCAAAGTTGAGATATTAGCCTATACCCCAAATCCATTAGATGTAATTTATTCAGCCTGTCGTCAGTGTTATTCTCCCTCTTCAGCCATCAGTGTATTTTGTGATGAAAATGTGCCAAGAGAGAAAAAGATCAGTTTGGTAAAAAAGGTTTTGTCTTCTGGCCATGAAAGTCCATTAGAGCACGTCAGTTTTACCTTTGCTATTGAGGGAATATCTCGAGCCTGCTCCCACCAATTGGTTAGACACCGACTTGCCTCCTATTCTCAACAGAGTCAGCGATATGTTAGGTTGGAAGATCTCCCTTTTATTATTCCGCCTATCATCGAGAAAAATGACACTGCTCGGGAGAAGTTTATAGAGGCTATTTCTATACTTGAGAAGACCTATCGCGAGTTGGTAACCATACTTGAGAATGAGTATGGCGAGAAAGGAGAGAAGATCCTCCAGGATGCCAGATATATACTTCCCAATGCATGTGAGACCAAGATAGTCGTCACAATGAACGCCAGAGAACTTATTCATTTTTTTGAAAACAGATGCTGCAGTAGGGCCCAGTGGGAGATAAGGAATTTGGCCTATCAGATGTTAGAATTAGTTAGAGGGATACTCCCTGAAATCTTCAACGATATTGAAGCAAAGTGTGCTCGGTTAGGATATTGCCCTGAAGGTCCCTTTACCTGTGGAAAGTATCCCACAAAGGAGGAGGTCCTAAAGAATGATAGGGAAAAAGCGTAGAGGCCCTTCTAAATTAGGGGCAGTTGGTTTGAGCCTTATCTGTCCCGGATTAGGACACCTTTATCTAAAACAGTGGCTAAAGGCAGCAATATTTTTTGGAATAACAGTTGTCTCTCTCTGGAAGATAAGTGAACCTATGCGTATTGTCTGGAAGATATATCAGGCTGCTTATCCTGTAGTTTTGAACAGTATTCAGTCAGGAGACCTTCCGGATATTACCTTAGATGTGGAATGGATGGGAATGATAAGGACCACCATCTTATGGGGCCTGATATTTACCATCATTTTCTTTTGGGCGCTAATAGATGCCTACATTTCAGCTAATAGGCTTCAGAAAAAGATACAAGAGGAGCAAGGCGATGATAATACCTGATTGGTTTTATTGGCTTTCCTTTACCGTATTTGGCTTGATCTGGGGCAGTTTCTTAAACGTCTGCATTTATCGTTGGCCCAAAGACCCGCCAGAGAACAACATCATCAGCCCGCGTTCGTATTGTCCAAATTGCAGACACACGATAGCGTGGTATGACAACATCCCGATATTAAGTTTTATATTACTCAGAGGAAGATGCCGTCATTGTGGGGAGAAAATATCCTTACGGTATCCCTTAGTAGAACTAAGCAGTGCCGGTATATGGCTATTGTGTTATAACCTCTGGGGCATATCTGCGTATACATTCATCTTCATTCTATATTTTTCTCTTCTTTTTGTGGCAAGCGTAGTGGATATAGAACACAGGATAATCCCTGATGAGGTCAGCGTAGGAGGTGCCATCTTAGGGTTGATCATAAGCGCCATTGTTCCCGGTCTTCATGGAACCTCATCTCATTTTCAGGGATTTTTAAGCAGTTTCATCGGTGCACTGACAGGCGGTGGCCTTATATATCTGGTAGCAGTAATAGGTGAATTTATTTTTAAGAAAGAGGCTATGGGTGGGGGAGACGTAAAACTGCAGGCTATGATAGGTGCATTTTTAGGATGGAAGTGGGCAATTCTGTCCTTTTTCGTAGGTTGCTTTATAGGATCTGCAATCGGAATCTATCAACTCATCCGCTATAAAGATAACACCCTTCCCTTTGGCCCTGCCTTGGCTATGGGATCAATCGTATGCCTATTCTGGGGAGACAAAATCTTACATCTCCTTTTCCCGATATATTAGGGAGGAGTATGTGGAGTGGGTATTTTAAAAAGGGGGTGATTAAGGAGGAAGTCAGAAAAAAGAATTAAATGTTTTTACTCTTATCTCTTTTGGGGGGCACTTATACCAATATGGATAGAAAAATATCATGAGAAAGTAGAATACTGTCATTTGTTTTTGTTGTATTTGTGGTAAAAAGGATTTATGTTGAGTTTGTGATGTCAAATAGGTAGTTGAGCAATGGAATTTTCCGAGTATTTAGAAATATGTTTTGATGAATTTTTATTGGAGGCTGAAAGTGGGAAGGTTTAATAGAGAAGGGTATATTAGTAAAGAAGAAATTCCTCCTTTGGAACTTGATAAATGTTTGGCAAAAACTAAATATGTACATGGGAGACGTGTTAAAGGACAGAATGTTTTGGAACATTGTATTTTATCTGGTTTAGTTGCTCAAGTACTTATACAACGAATCCCTGAGGCAATTTTTACTTTTCCTTCGAATGCAATTGGCTTTGTCGTTGCATTACATGACATTGGTAAACTTAATCCCGGATTTCAAGCAAAGATTTATCGTTCTCTGGGAGAGAGTAATGTGCTTTCTGGGATATCTAACTTAGTCGATAAGGATAGAGAATGGAAATACCATTTCAGTGTTGGACGTAATTGGTTGTTCCATAGAATGTTAAATAAGGGTATATCCGAAAAGTTAGCCTATATAATAGGTGCACATCATGGAGGCAAGTTTTATGTGGAGGAGTTTATATCTGACTACGGAGGTCCTGGTTGGAGTGCTGTTAGAGAAGAATTTATTTCAAAATTAGAAAAATATTTTGATATTAGTGCGAAGGAAGTTTTTTCTCTTGCTCTTTCGCAAGAAGAATTATATTTGCTTGCTGGAATTACTTGTGTTTCAGATTGGATTGCTTCCTGTGAGGGGTTGGCACATATAACGAAAACGGATTTTTATGGGGGAAAAAAGATAAATCTAATCAATAAAATAAATGTACTACTGGATGAGGCTGGTTTATTTTTTGATATACCGGTTAAACCGGGTCTGTCTTTTTCAAAGATTTTTGGTTTTGAACCAAATCTTTTTCAGTATCAATCTATAGAAGGACTAACATTTGATTCAGGAATGTATATTGTCGAAGCACCGATGGGATCTGGGAAAACCGAATTGGCTCTCTATATTGCTTATAAGATATTGGAAAAAGGTTTTGCGCGAGGAATATACTTTGCTCTTCCTACAAAAATTACCTCTGAAAGTATGTATGATAGATTTTTGGAGTTTGTGAAAAAAGTTGTCTCAAGAAATATTTCTCAAGTTAATTTGATCCATAGTATGAGTTGGATGTTTTTTGAATTCGGTTCAGATGCTTCTAGCTCTGGACCTTGGGCATCTTCGAATAGAAAAGCAATTTTGGCGCCATTTGCTGTAGGAACAGTAGATCAAGTATTGTTGGCAGTGATAAATGCTTATTTCTTTTTTGTGAGATTATTTGGGATATTAGGGAAAATAATAATTTTAGATGAGATTCACAGTTACGATGTCTACACGAGTACTATTTTACAAGAACTTATGGAACAATCTTTGGATTATAAATCAACATTGATTATATTAAGTGCTACCCTCTCTGATTTAGCCAAACAACGGTTATTGGGAAACATAATTAGTAAGTTTAAGTTGCCGGTAAGTTGGATAGTTGAAAAACAAGGATATCCACAAATTTCTTCTTTATCTTTGTGTTCTCCTCCTACTGTAATAACAAGTTCAGCAGAGTTACAGAGGACTGTGAAAACATCATTGATTTATGATGATATGTCTGCGGTTAGTGAAGCGTTAGAAGTGGCGAAAATAGGAGCACAAGTGATTTGGATAGAAAATACAGTAAAAGATGCGCAAGAAATGTTTAAAGTGTTAAGAGCAAGGGCAGAAGGGGAAAATGTTGAGGTAGGTCTTCTGCATTCCAGATTTGTCAGAGTAGATAGGAAAAATAAAGAAAGATATTGGATAGATATTTTAGGAAAAAACGGAATAGAAAAACGACTACAGAAGGGTAGAATCTTAGTAGGTACTCAAGTCTTGGAACAATCTTTGGATATAGATGGAGATTTTATGGTCTCACGTATTGCTCCCCTTGATATGTTGCTTCAGAGAGTAGGACGTCTTTGGAGACATAAAAAGTTTGATAATATTCGGCCTATAAAAGACTCCAGATTTTGGATTCTTTCCCCTGAATATTCTAAGATTTATACAGGTGAGAAACATTTCGGTTCATTTGAGTCTTTTTACCATACTTATTATTTGTATCGGACATTAGAATTATTAAGCAAGATTTCAGTTATCGTTTTACCAAGAGATATTCGTCCATTGTTAAATGAGATATACTCTTTTAGAGATGAAAAAAATAAGTTGTGGATTGAGAAGTTAAATGAAGTTGAATTGCTACGGCGACAATTAGAAAGATCAGCAAGAATTTCTGTTTCTCGGAATATTGCTACTCCGTTGCCAGATGAAGAATATACGACAAGAAATATCAACAAGAAGTTTGAGAAAGTAGATGTTTTATTGGTAAAGGAATATGATAAAGAAAAGAATAGGTTTCGTCTTTATAACGATACTGTTTTGGATCTAAGTCTACCTTTAAGAGGAAGAGACAAAAGAAAGGCTTATGCGAATATTATTGAGAATTCTGTCCCTGTTCCTCGGATAGAATTGTTGTCTCCTTGCAATGATGCTGTGTTGAGTTTATTTAGTGATGTAATAGAAGTGAATAAGGGCGAGTATCTTGGGGGAAGTGAACGTGTTTTTTCCGTGGCATTTTATAAAAAGGAGAATGCTCCTCTGATGGATTTTGATGGAATAACTAATTTGGGTGCAATTTATTCTTCAAGAGTTGGATACAAGTTAATGTAAGCAGAGGGGGATTATATGGCAAGGTGTTTCAATTTGATTGATGAAAAATGGATTTTGACTTCTTCTGGGAAAGTTTCGTTATTCGATATTTTTAATGATGATGTGGGTAGCGTTGGTAATTTGGTGGGAACTCCGTTAGAAAAGATTTCTGTTTTCAGGTTCTTGTTAGCGTTAATCCAGCGAGTTTGGACTCCTAAAAATAGAGATGAATGGAAGTCTATTTCATTACACGATATGCGGTGTATGGTGAAGGAATATTTGAACGAATGCTATGATTTATTTTGGCTTTATGATGAGGAACGACCTTTTCTTCAAGTAAGGTCAGACTATGAAAAGATGTTAAGATTTAAACCCATTCATCTGTTTAGAATAGAGACAAGTGATAATATGGTTATTACCTCGGACTTACAGCAAACACCTGACGATATTACAAATGAAGAAAAAGTTAGACTCTTATTGGTTGCATTAAACTTTGCCTTAGCGCATAAAAAGTGGGGTGATGGTAGGAAAGTAGTTCCTAGTGCTCATACTGTAGGAAATGGTTTTGTTCTTGTGAATCTTTTGGGAGACTCTTTGTTAGAAACATTGAAATTTAACATGATAACCAGAGAAGAATTAGATAATTTGAAAATGTTTCCATATGGCTTAGGAATTGCGCCGTGGGAGACGGATATTTCCTTTGAGAATGAAAAAGAATTGTATAGGCTTAGGGAGTCATACCTGGGTATATTAGTGCCTTTGAGTAGACTTGTGAGATTTGATTTTAATAGTTCTAATGTATGGATTGGGCCCGGTCCAGTGGTTTATACAAATAAGGAAGAAGAATTTGATCCATTTTGGTTACAGATAAGAGACTCGAATGGGAATATCATTTATAAAAAAACAGATGTGAATAAGGGAATAATAAAGGAGTTACCTGCATTGGTAGAGTATAGTAACTCAAGTGTACGTAGCTTTATCTTGGATTCTAATTTGGGTTATATTTATCATATTGCTTCAGGAGAATATTTTGGGATGTTTATTGGGGGAATAAGTTTTTCTTCGCAGAGTGGAGGTAAATATATATCTGGCTCAGATGATTTGTTGGATTCTACCGTGAAGTTTCCAATAGAGGCACTTTCTAAGGAATGGCTTAAATCTTTTAAACGAGATATCGAATTCGTAACCGAGTTGGGAGAAAGGCTATATTCCTCAATAAAGCAATATTGGCTTGAGATGAACAGAAAAAATAAACAGAAAAAAGCAATAGCTGAAAGAATAGCCAAAAAAGCGAGTGGAGAATTTTGGAAGGTAGTGACTGCAAAATTAGACACCATAATAGAATCTTCTCTAAGAGAGAATCTAAGAGAAAGGTTTTGCATAGAATTAAATAATGAAACGGTCTCTCTCTACAATACATTTTGTCCCCAGGATACTAGTAAACAAATGAAAGTCTGGGTAAAGTATGCTTGGTTCTTGTAGTTCAAAGAGGAGGTAGATATGCTGGTAAGGGAACGAATATGGGATTTTGTCTCTTATGTAATAGAAAGAAGTAAAAAGGATACAGGATTTCGAGCGCGGTTTGTAGTAGCAAATAACCCTGATTTGGAGTATAGGGTATGGCCATATTTGGTAGAGTTTTGTGATATTGAAGATCCGGTTCAAAGATCTGCCTTTGCATTGGTGGGTTCTTATATTGCTCGAGCGAGATTGAAAAAGAATGGAGATCATAGTTTAGGGGAAGCAATCAGAGAGACCAATACCATACTTTCTAAAAGACAATCTATTAGTAAGTCTAATTGGTTTACCCCTGGTGAAATGCGATTGCAGCGTATTATTTCCTGTCATTCTAAGAAAGAATTAATAGATGTTCTACGGAGAATATTTCCATGGATAGTTTCTAGTAGAGGTGTTGTTTTAGATAATGCGAAGTTATTGAGGGATATTCTTGAATGGGGAGAAGCAGTTAAACTAAGGTGGGTTAAAGAATTTTATAAGGAGGGAATCAATGTTGATAATAACTCGAATGTTGATAGATCCTCATGAAGTTTTAAAACAAAATATAAGTGATGTGTATCAATTACATAAGTTAGTGTACGCAATGTTCCCAAAATCGTCAAATGGTAGGGATTTTTTGTTTTCATATGATTTTTATCCTAAAGGGGGGTGTAAAATAGAGGTTCTTTCTAAGCGTAGGCCAATAACTCCTTCTATTGGTAGATTAATGAGTAGAGAAGTTCCAAAGAGCTTTTGGGAATATAAGAAGTATCGGTTTGAGATATGGGCTAATCCTGTAATGCGAAAAGCCAAGGACAGAAGTATAGTACCACTCAAAAAAGAAGAAACTGCAATTTCTTGGCTAATTCGTTCAATGAATAGAGTTGGTTTGAAAGTAAAGAAGGATTGGGTAGAAATAATAGGAAAGAGAAATTTTAAATTTAACAAAAATGGACAAGATTGTACTATTTGGGGAGTTAAATTTCGTGGAAGATTAGAAAAAGAAGATAATGTTCGATTAGATAATGTTGTAATAAAGGGCATAGGTAGGGCAAAGGCCTTTGGCTTTGGGTTACTAAAATTAGTTCCGGTTAAAGAAGCAACAGAGAGGAGGGAAAAATGGTAGTAAATGATGTGCGAGGGCTAAAGGTAGAGTTTCATATTTTGCAATCTTTTCCAGTGACTTGCTTAAATCGTGATGATGTTGGTGCTCCTAAGACTGCTGTGGTTGGGGGTACGATAAGGGCAAGAGTGTCTAGCCAGTGTTGGAAAAGAGCTGTTAGGATTATGATGAGAGAGTTAATGGGAGAAGATAATTTTCATTTAGGTAAGAGAACAAAGTATATATCTCAATTGGTTGCCAAACGATGTCAGGAATTAGGAGCTAATAAAGAACAGTCTAAAGTTTGTGGGGATGCTATTGCCTCTAAATTATCGGGTAAGAAAGATGAAAGGGACTCCAATCAAACGGATACTCTTTTATTTATTAGTCCATCTGAGATAGAAAAAATATGTCAATTTTTGAAGGAAAAAGGTTTTTCTCACGGTGTTATTAAGAATGTAACGATAAAAGATATGTTAGAGTTAAGAAGTGGTAGTAGAAGTGCAATGGATGCTTATGATATTGCTCTATTTGGTAGAATGGTAGCCGTTGAACCCATATTAAATATTGAAGGTGCTACATCTTTTTCTCATGCAATATCTACGCATAAAATTGTAAATGAAATAGATTTTTTCACGGCGGTAGATGATGAAATACAGGAAAAAGAAGACGAGACGGGTTCAGCACATATGGGGATATTAGAATATAACTCAGCTACTTACTATAGATATGTAGGAGTAAATGTTACTCAGTTGTATGAAACGTTTGGAGAAGATAAAGGTATGACTATAGATGCAATGCGATATTTTATCAAAGCTTTATTTTTAGCAGTGCCCACCGGAAAACAGGCAAGTATGGCTGGATTGTCAGGTTGGGATTATGCACGTATATATGTAAGACGTGGCCAAGGACTTCAAGTTATGTTTGATAGTGCTATTAGACAGGGAGAACATGGAGGATATTTGAAGAAAAGTAGGGAATTTTTAAGGAAATATTTGGAAGAAAAAGAACGATTGTATGGTTCTTTATTTAGAAAGGTGAGTATGTTTGAGATAGGTGAAGGAGCAGAGAATGGGGTTAAGTGTATTGATGAGTTAATAGATAAAATCATCATCGATGTTGAATCACATTTGGTATAGGATTGTTAATAAGGGAGGCAAAAATGATTCTCTTATTGTGGTTAGAAGGGCCTCTTCAGTCTTGGGGAGTGAATTCTAAATTTAATAGAAAAACTACTCTTTTTTTCCCTACCCGTTCAGCTTTATGTGGTATGCTCTGTTCTTCTATGGGGAAGAAAGGAGAACAAGAAGATTTTTTAACTATCTTAAGACACACTAAATTGCATATTATAGGGTTTAGAAAGGACTTTAGAGTAAAAGGTAACATATTAAAAAAGGAGTGGCTTATAGAGGACTATCATACTGTAGGTAACGGCTATAATAAGCGAGATCCGTGGGAAAATATGTGTATTCCTAAAAAAATTGATGGAAGCAATCCTAGTAATGTACCTGGGTCCAGAATCACTCACAGATTTTATTTAGTAGATTGTGTATTTGCAGTAATGTGGGAGATGGAGGATTTATTAGCAAAACAATGTGCAGAGTCCTTGTCAGTCCCAGTTTATGATTTATATCTTGGGCGAAAATCTTGTATTCCTTCAGAATTTATTTTCCAAGGGGTGTTTATAAAAGAAGAGAATGCTAGAGAAAGAATTAATGAGTTATCTCAGCAAAAGCATTTAAGGGAAGTATTTGAAGTAAAAGAAGTTCAAGAAGAAACGGAATATGAATTATGGGATGTTCCGATTAAATTCGGGAGATTTAAACGTTATGATTATAGGTTTGTGGAAGTTGAGTGGAAGGGAGAATCTTACTAATGGGGCATAGATTATTTGTGCGAATTACTCGTGAAATATTACCACAGGTAAAAGACAGGTATCCTTTTATTTATTTAGAACATGGGAGGATGGAAGTGGACGACAGTAGTATAAAGTGGATAGATAAAGATTGTAATGTGGTTAGATTACCAATAGCCACTATATCTACTGTATTACTTGGGCCGGGGACATCTATTACTCACGAGGCAATTAAGGTTTTGGGAAATTCTAATTGTTTGGTGTGTTGGGTAGGAGAGGATTCGTTAAGATTCTATTGTGTAGGAATTTCACCTACTCACGATAGTAGAAATTTTTATAGGCAAATGCGATTAGCATCTAATAGGAAGACTTCTTTGGAGATTGCAAGAAGGATGTTCGCTAAAAGGTTTCCTAAGGCAGAGTTATGCGGGAAAACACTGAGTCAAATGAAAGGGATGGAAGGGTATAGAGTAAAGGAGTTATATGCAGAAATGGCGCGTAAATATAAAGTAGGATGGAAAGGAAGGAGTTATATCCCAGGTAAAATAGAATTGAGTGATACTACAAATCAATATCTTACCTTAGCAAATTCTATGTTGTATGCTTTGATTCTTTCTGTGGTCTGGTCTATGGGATACAGTCCTTATATCGGTTTTATCCATTCGGGAAGCCCATTGCCTTTTGTGTATGATTTATCAGATTTGTATAAGGACTATTTTACAATAGATCTATCTTTTTATTTGACAAAGGAATGTTATGGGGAAATGGATAAGGAAAGATTAATTGAGGAATTTCGCATAAGAGTTTTGAACGAAAGGTTATTAGAAAGGATAGTAGATGATATTACTACTTTAATGATAGAGGAGTAGATATGTTGGTGGTTATAGCAAATGATTTACCGCCGGCTGTGAGGGGCCGAATGAAGTTGTGGTTTGTAGAACCCAAGCCGAATGTATTTGTTTCCGGAGTAAAAGATGCGGTAGCAGATGAGGTTGTAGATTATTTATTTAGCAATTGTCCACTGGGTTCTGGATTAATAATTTTCCAAAAAATATCTAAACCTCCTGGATATAAGATTAGGACATTGGGGTTTACGGAGAAGGCACTATGTTTAATGACTGGATTGCAGTTGGTCAAAGAAAAAGAAGCATTGTTCTTTGACAATAAGGAGGTAGAAGATGCTTAGATATATGCTATATATTGTAGCTCATTAGCGTGTATCACACAAGATATTGCTGTTGTCCCCACACACGTGGGGGTGTTTCCATCTAAATTCCCAGATGGACTAAATTCTTTAAGTTGTCCCCACACACGTGGGGGTGTTTCTGCAAAAATTTACGGCAATGCAATGATTTATGAGTTGTCCCCACACACGTGGGGGTGTTTCTACTTTTGCGAAGAATAGTACGATTGAAAAGAAGTTGTCCCCACACA
>JAMOOT010000065.1 GCA_027065215.1 Candidatus Omnitrophota bacterium
AGTTATACCCGTTATACCACTCTTTTACTTCTTCTAAACTCACTCCATACTTATTTATCTCCTCCCCCAAATACTCCTCCAATTCCCCCTGTGTTATCCCCACTATATTGCCAAAATCTGGATTCAACGAAATGTCTTCCAAATTATTTAACCCCGAAAATATCCCTGCCTTGCTAAATCGCGTCACACCTGTTAGCAATATAAACTTCAAATACTCATCGGCATTCTTTATCTCAGAATAAAATCGCCTCAAATACTCCCTTATCTCTGTGGCTACTCTCTTTTGATCCAGATTATCCAATATTGGCTTGTCATATTCATCTATCAATACCACTACCCTAACGCCGTATCTCTCACTCGTTTCTCTTATCAACTGACGAAACCGTATTACCACATCTTCACTTTCTAACCCAACCCCCAATCTTCGTGCATTGCTATCTACCTGATCTTTCAAATCACTTATTACATCTTCTATCGATCCAGCCCCACCTAACGAAATACTTATCACCGGATATCTCCTGCTCCAATCCCACCTGTCATATATCCACAAACCCTCAAATAATCCCTTCTCCCCTTCAAACAAATACCTTATCGTGGATAATAACAAACTTTTACCAAATCTGCGCGGGCGGGAGAGAAAGTACGGCGGAAATTTCATCTCTTCCTTGTATCCTTTAGCAAGCAATGGATAAATCCACCTTGTCTTATCTACATAAAGATATCCACTCTGCCTCAATGACTTAAAATCCTGTATCCCTATCGGCATTAATTTATTCATAATGCCTCCTTTGCTTTATCATAGTATACGATTTTATTCTACCAACACATCACAACAACTCAAATATATATAAATTCTAAAAATTTAAATCTAAAAAATAAAAACCTACGTTTTTCCTAATACCGCGATCTAACCAGTCCTTGCAGATAATCACACATTTCAACACTCGACAGCACATCAAATAAATTTCAAAAACCACATCCAAAATCTTAAACCTTATTTTCCTTAATTCCTCAATTCAATCTTATCTACTTCACTAAAACGAGAAAGAAGAATACACTCTGCCTTCTCGATTTCTCACCTAACGAAGAGAGGGCATAGAGAAATTATGTATGGCATTAAAAAGATAGTGTCCAGTAGCAACGTTGAACACATTAACATAGTTATGATAAGATTTGATATCTTTTACCAATTGTAGTTGTATATGATAGGGCACGACTAAATCATTTTGTGTCAAGACAATATCTATTTCTCTTATCCTCTCTGCCAATAAGGAGATATTTAACTCCGTCTCGTTAATTTGAACGAGTCTTTCCAGTAGATACAAATCCTTATCTAATTCCCCTGTGAGTTCGAAAAATCTCTCGATTTCTTTCCAATTAACGCCACTCCCCCAAAGGCATTTTCGATAAAAACCATATCTGGCCTTTTTAGGTTCTCGTTGATAGTTCAGTACAAACCTTTTAACCTCATCCCTATCCATCCTCCGCGGGCAGGCCAATAAAAGTGCTTTTTCCAAAAATAAATTGCGACGTTCCAATAATTCTACCAAACGCATAATCCCCAATGACCAAGCAATCGCCTGATATCCATTTCCGGTAGGGAAATGATATACCAAAACATCGACACTAAAGCCCCAACCTGGTAGGTACAGCATCCTATCCCTCTTGAGAATCTTCTTTAGCCTTTTGGTTGACAATCTCTTTTATAAGTTCAGTATAGGATTGGAGTTGAGGTAAAAATTCGTATTCGAGAATATCTCTTATTGAAACCACATCTTTATTTGAAAGAGATAAGGTTAATTTGTTTATAAGCACTATACTCTCTTGATGCTGAGATGAAAAATCGGTATTAGCAAATTTTAATCGAGTATAATCTACCCCTAAGGTCTTTGAGGCCAAATCTATCTTTCGACAAGCCTTTTCCCAAGAGTTCATTGCATTTATAACACTCATCACCACATCGTTATAATCAAGCGAACCACCTTCGAGGAAGTGCTTAACTACGTCAATGGCATCTAATATCGTGGAATTTGCCTCTACTAAGTCCTCTAATGCAGACTCTTGCTCACCACAGGTTTCTATTTCAATGATAGAGAATTCATTTAGGTCCCGGTCATAAAACCCCTCCACTTGGTCAGGCATTATCTCCTCCCCATCAATAACAAGTCTTTCAATGGCCCTATTCGATTGTGAACAAAGGTCTAAAATCTCATCCCAAAGTTCTTCGAATTTAGTAGGTCCATCAACGACAAAGATATCATCTCGCCCGTCCAACAATATCCGCATTTTTGACCTCCCTAAGCAAAAAAGTACAATGACTATTAACCTGTTCAAAATAAAATCTAAATTTATCTTTAAGTTCTTTCTCTTTCCATAAAGAGCGGTTTGCCAACAGTACAGCAGCAGCCTCCATAGTCTCCTCTACGATATCAATTATAACGCCAAATCTCTTCAAGCGGGAATACCCAATGCGATATGTTTCTAATTCGTCCTTTTTCAACAATTCTTCGGAATACATATTTATTTCCTTGAGAGAATTACTCCATTGCAAAAGTCTTTCTTCAATCGTGTTTCTTGGTGGAGGTGCCCACCTGTAAGGGAAAGAGATATTCTTTGTGCTAACTAATTCGAAAATCTGCTCCGGATCGATAAATTGCATTCCCTCAATATAAGCACCAAAACTGGCATTATAAATAGGGATATTAATCTTTGAGATCTCTACCTCAAAGTGCTTTATATAAGAGAAAAAGACATCATCAGTAAACACATCTCCATCTCGACCACGCACCTTCAATATTTTCCTGCCAGATAAAGAGGAAGAAAAATTAGCCGCGCCTTTTACATGTGTAGCGTTTGGGAGAAAACTTAGATCCAACCCGACAAAGATTATCTTTCCTGCACCAACACTGAGAGCAAGCGATAGTGCTGAATGGGCAACACTCATCCCCTTTGAGATTACCCCTTTATCCGGGACAAGATCAGAGAAAAAATCATGAATCTTTGAGTCCAAAAGACGGGGGGAAAAAACAGGCCCAATATAGTTTTCAGGAATGCGGTAATATACCTGAGGATCGATTACCAAAGGCACATTCAAAAGTGCAGATTCATCTTCTAACCCTTGAAAATGGGAGTAATTTTTCTCGGTTGGGTCTATGCTAATTACTAAATCCGGTAATATTGATTCCCTTAGCAGGGGTTTAAGAGCAGTATCAACGCTTATTAAAAAGATCTTTTTCTGTGTTTCCCTCAATACTGAAAATGCCTTCTCTAAGGAAGGACCTGCTGCGGCAATAACCACTGGTTGACCGTCTAAGTTAATATGAGAAATTCCGGGAGAGAACAAATAAAACGGAAGGTTGTATATAATATTTTTCTGATATTCCCGCCTAAATCTGACTCCTGCCTCAAAATTTTTCTTGCCCCATACGATAAGATCCCTTATTCGGGCCAAAACGCGATCGTAATAATCTCGAAAAAGAAGATAACTGGTATCATGTTTAAGTTCAACCAAATCGTTATTTGCCAGATGAAATATATAACCCTTTAGATATTCAAAGACCTGTTCTGGGTCTTTACCTATCAATGGAACCAGATGCGGATGCGACAAGAAGGCCTTAAGATCTACCCACTGTAATGCCAATTTAAAAATCGGAGGATGTTGTTCTATAAGAAAGACAAAGTTTTCTCTATGGAGAATATCGGCCATAACTTGAAGATGATAACCTAATCCCGTTCCCAAGATTAATACATTTTTTTCTGAAGGAATAACAACCTTAGATAGTTGATTTTGTGCCTCTTTCAAGGGATGGTCCTTAGAGTGGAAGAGAAACATCTTTTCTCCTATATCCAGTCCAAGTGTGGGATAGCGGGAATTTGTTCGCAAGAGTTTGAGTTCTCGAGGGACAGGGGTTTTGTCTAATTGTGCAGCCAGTTTGGGCCATCTTTTTTTGATTATAGATATGTTTTCCCCGTACTTAGACGCACTCATATCTTGTCCACATCTCTGGCTATTGACTGTAATATTCCCAATAAAAAATAAGACATCAACAGAGATGTCCCCCCATAACTCATAAAGGGCAGAGGCAATCCTACAACCGGTAGAAACCCACAGGTCATAGCAATATTAATAAAGGCATGGATAAAAAAGTACGTACCAATCGCTACCGAAAGGTGTCTGGCAAACCTATCCCGACAATTTAATGCGAGCGCCAATGTATTACTTACTAATGAGGCAAAGGCAAAGATTATCAAAATAGATCCTACTAACCCCCATTCTTCGGCTAACACAGAGAAGATAAAATCTGTGTGCCGTTCTGGTAAGAAGTTAAATTTATTCTGTGTCCCAGATAGCCAACCCTTTCCCCAGAACCCACCTGATCCAATCGCTATACGAGATTGAACAACAGTGTAACCTGCTCCTAAGGGATCTTTGGTTGGATTTAAAAACACTAAAATACGCTGTTTCTGATAATCTTTAAGAAAGTGCCAGGCAATCGGCATACTTGCTACTCCAGAGAACACCCCTAATACTATCCAACGCCATGAAAGTCCAGAAGATAAAAACACAGCCACTGCTATTGGAACTAAGGTCAAGGATGTTCCTAAATCTGGTTCCATCGCAATTAAGATCGCAGGAAATAATGTTAAGATGATACCGATTATCAACCACTTTATATTTATCTTGCGAGGGATTGATAATATATAGGAAATGGTCAAGACAAAACTTACTTTTGCTAACTCTGATGGTTGGAACACAAAACCTCCTATACTCATCCATCGCCTTGCTCCATACCTAACGTCTCCAATTACCAATACTAATATCAATAATAAAATCGAAAGAACATAACTAACCGCTACTACTCCTTTCCAATAGTGATAATCTATTGAAGCAGTAACCCAGAATACTACCCAGGCAATCAATGCCCATATTATCTGCTTTGCCAATAGCATTTCATAGACTACTTTCCCCTTATAGTTTAAAGCGCTATAGAGGGTAAGAAGTCCTATTCCGTTTAACAAGAGCCCCCAAAAAAAGAACCTGTACTTGTATACCAACCGCCCCATCAAATCATTCCCTTTTTGTGCATTTCTACTATAATACTCCTTAACAGTTTAGCAGCAAAAAAACTACTTTTCCCATATTCTAAAAACACGATCGCAACATATCTTGGCTTATCAGCAGGGAAATATCCAACAAACCAACCATGAGCAGGCTTACCAGGCTGACTTTGCGCAGTTCCGGTCTTCCCTGCCACGGAAGTAAATCTTAAATCTGCCAAAATATGGGCTGTCCCCTCTGGAGAAGAGACGGCCTTTTTCATTCCATCTTTTACCCACTTAAGAACATCCTCATCTAACATCAGGTCCTTTGTCTGAACGGGATTAATGCGAACGTTTCCTGAAAATAAACCAACAAACGGCCTTACCATTTTTCCTGAATTGACTATCGCTGCTGCCATGCGTAAGACTTGGATTGGTGTGGCCAACAAATAACCTTGGCCAATTGAAAAGTTTAATGTGTCTCCATCAAACCATGGCTGAGAAAAATGTTTTTTCTTCCATTCCCTGGAAGGTAATATACCTCCACGCTCTCCTGGAAGATCTATACCGGTCTTTTCTCCAAAGGCAAATCGTTTTCCATACAAAAAGATTCTATCTGCTCCCAAAATAAGCCCCACATGATAAAAATATACATTGCAGGAATGGGCAATCGCATCTTCCAAAACCTCCTGCCTGTGAATATGGGCACAACCAAACCTTGCCCCACCCAATTCTAAATATCCAGGACAATAAAATTTAGTAGATGGGGTTATTAGGCCGCTATCAAGTCCAGCCGTTGCCACTACTAATTTAAATGTCGAACCAGGAGGATAAAGCCCGGCTATTGCCCGATTCAGCATAGGTGCCAAGGGATTTGAAAAAATTTCTGCAATCTCCTTTGACCTTGGTGATACCATCGTGTTGTTATCATAAGATGGCCAATTTGCAAGTGCTAAAATCTCACCAGTATACGGATCCATAATAATCACAGACCCCACTGTGCCTTTTAATTTACCATAAACTATCTCCTGCAGATCCTTATCTACCGTAAGAACCAATTGTTCGCCTTTTACTGGATCCTTTCCCCCAAGTACTTCTACCGGCCTACCCATCTTATCTACTGCAAGTTCTATCCAACCATCACGTCCCCTTAGATAGGCCTCATATGACTTCTCCACACCCTCCGCTCCTATCCTATCTCTCGGCTTATAGCCATAGTCCTTTAATCTCTTGAACTTGTTCTTAGATATAGCCCTTATATATCCAAGTACATGCGCCAACATAGGGCCGTAAGAGTAGATTCGTTTTGGATAAGGCTGAATGCCTATCTGTGGATAGACCATCCTTAGTTCTTCTATCTTGAATGCCAAGGCCTTAGATACCTCACGCGCCACTACCACAGGCCGATAAGGGCCAAAATAATTTAGTCTATATCGTCGTTGTATCTTTTTAGGGGTTGTTTTGAGCAATTTTGCTAAAAGGCGAAAACTATTTTCTTTATTCTTGGTTCGAGGATTTATCACAATATTAAAAGACAACTTGCTCCCTGCCAGCGGTCTTAACTTGCGATCTAATATATCCCCCCGAGGGGCAGGGATAGGGATTCTGCGAATAAAATTTTTCTTACTCAATCTAAGGTAATAATCATACTTAATCACTTGTAGATAGATCAATCCTCCTGCCAAAAGAATCCAGAAAAAATAGACCAATCTATTAAATAGAATTATATTATCGTGCTTTTCCATCTCCTAATCCTTATCCAAAAAATCAGGCCCAAGCCCAAGATCGTCCAATACCGTCCCACCATCACTCCAGCAGGGTAAAACCACTCAGAGAATTCGATAATTACTATCCAAATAAAAAAGCAGGAAAGGATAAAAGGTGCCTTAACAATCCTCGTCAATATAACCCGCAATGTTATAACTATCACTGCAATTGCTAACCCAGGGCCAATACGAGGGAGAAAACTATCAATTAAGACACCCCATAACAAAATTACCCACCAATCGGAAAACAAAGCAAAAGGAAAGGCAAATTTGACCCCGTCTACGGGTAAAGACATATCTAATAGGATTAACCCTAAAAGTAAAAATATCCTCCCAACACTCGCTAATCTGAGAGGAGTTCGTTTACCCAATCGGACTTTGGAATTAGAACGATAACGTGATAGAATATCATCCCCTTTATACAAGGATCCACCTCCGCCTTACACTCAATATACCCTGGCCGACATACAAAGTCCTTTGTTTCTCCCACTATCAGTCCAGATGGAAAAAAAAGGCTTAACCTGGATGTCCTGATCACATCTCCCTTTTGAATTTCTGATGTGGTAGAAATAAATCTTATTTCTGTGCTCTTGCCATTACCTACCAATATCCCTTCTTCCCGACTTTCCTCATCTATAACCGTTGCAGAAAAATCCAAATCCCAAGGATATGCAACCTTCGATATATGAGGCCATACCTTCACCACACGACCGGCCATTACATTTCCAGGAGCCATAACACCAAAACCGACCTTAATTCCATCAAAAGATCCTCGATTTATATAAAAGAAACCAATACTATCCTGAGGTTGAATTAAAACATCAGCCACCACTTGTCTAAAATCTTTTCGAGGGGGCAGATTTAATAACCCTCGCAATCGTTCATTTTCCTCCTTTAATACAGAGACATAATGCCGATAAAAATCCAACTCCAATGAGCGCTGTTTGAGAGACAGATATTCTTTATAGATTTTGGGGAACCTAAAAAAACTCTGGCTATACACACCTATGCGATGAATAAAAGCCAAAGGAGAGGAAAGGACACTTATCAGCGAGGGAAACATAGCCTTGGCAAGCAGAATCCCAACCAATACGGCCAAGATTATTTTCAGGACGCGCTGAAAATTCATATAACCCGCTATTCATACTTAACAGGTACTGTAACTCGCCAGAGAAATTCTTCTTCTTCCAGGACCTTACCTGTTCCGATTGCAACAGCAGTAATGGGATCGTCGGCTATTATCACCGGCAGGCCAGTCTCTTCGGCTATAAGCCTATCAAGTCCCTTAAGCAACGCCCCTCCACCAGCCAACACAATCCCTTTATCAATTAGGTCTGCTGACAGTTCTGGAGGGGTTTTTTCTAATGCCAAACGAACCGACTCAACTATCTTATGAACGTGGTCACGTAAGGCTTCTCGAACTTCCTCAGAAGAGACAACCACGGTTTTTGGTAAACCGGTAACCATATCTCTCCCCCGAATCTCAAGGGTTATTTCCTTTTCCAACGGATATGCTGACCCTATTTTCATCTTTATCATCTCGGCCGTGCGTTCTCCTATGAGGAGGTTATAAGTACGCCTGACATGTTCTAAAATCGCCTGATCCCATTTATCGCCTCCCATTTTTATCGAAGAAGAATAGACTATTCCAGACAAAGAAATCACTGCTATTTCAGTAGTTCCACCACCAATATCAATTATCATATTTCCTGACGGATCGGCTATTGGTAGGCCCACCCCTATAGCGGCAGCCATAGGTTCTTCAATTAGAAATACCTCCCTTGCCCCAGCCCGTTGGGCTGATTCCTTTACAGCCCGTTTTTCCACTTCCGTGATACCAGAAGGTATTGCTACAACTACCCTTGGACTGGCGAGGTAACGTCTCGGATTAGCCTTCTCTATAAACCTCCTTAACATCGCCTCTGTTGCATCAAAGTCAGCGATTACTCCATCTTTAAGTGGGCGGATAGCCATAATATTCCCTGGTGTGCGTCCCAACATCTCCTTGGCTTCGGCCCCTACCTTTAAAACCTCATGGCTATCTTTGGCAACTGCCACCACAGATGGTTCACACAAAACAATCCCTTCACCCCGAACATAGACCAAGGTATTAGCCGTGCCAAGGTCTATACCAATGTCCGTTGCAAACAGCCCCCCCAACATACTTAGCGCCCGATGAAGGAGGCTTTTAACATCCATAATTCTCTCCTTTACTTACGGCATTCAAGGTATCCCAAAACTCCGGATAGGATATTCCAACACAGTTTTTATCATCCACAACATCTAAATCCATCCCCAACACTGCTAACATAATTGCAAAGGCCATAGATATCCTATGATCTGACCAAGTCCGAATGGACTTAGGCTGACTAAACTTCGATGTTCCCCATATTTCTAAATCTGTCCGACCTTTTTTCTCTATTATCCGTACATCTACTCCAAACCGGGCCAAATTGTAGCGGATTGCCTCAACCCTATCACATTCCTTTACACGCAACTCATCCACTGCCTCTATATAGGTACGCCCTTTGGCAAACGCTGCCATTACTGCAATTATCGGCAACTCATCTATCAAAGATGCAATCTCCTCTCGTTTGATCCTAATCCCTTTCAGATTAGATGATTTTACCACAATATTTCCATAAGGTTCAGTAGAATTCACTCTTTCAACTATGCGAATATGCCCACCCATCCGTTTTATCACCCTTAAAATACCAATTCGAGTAGGGTTTAACCCAACTTGTTGTAATACCAACTTCGAACCCGTTTTCAAGAGACCATAAGATATAAAAAAACTACCAGACGAGATATCTCCTGGAACAAATAGAGTAGATGGCGACTGCAGGGACATCTTCCCATCCACTATCAAAAATCCATTATATCTACGCACCTTTACCCCAAACAGACGTAACATCCTCTCAGTATGGTCCCTTGAAGTTATAAACTCTCGATAATGAGTACGACCATCTGCATGCAGGCCTGCTAACAATATAGCAGACTTTACTTGAGCACTGGCTATTTGTGATTCTATCTTTGCTCCTTTAAGTTTGGCTGGCAGTATCCTGACAGGTGGGTATCCCTCTTTACTTTCTATTTTTGCCCCCATTTTCTCCAAAGGTCTTATTACTCGATTCATAGGTCTGGATCGTAGAGATTGATCGCCGTCAAGAACTGATTCGAATCCCTGTCCTGCTAAAACACCCATCATAATCCGCATAGTAGTTCCAGAATTCCCTGCGTAAAGGGCCTTTTTAGGAGGGCTAAAAGAGAATTTGCCCTTTCCCAACACCACAACCTTTCGCTTATTAGAGAATGTGGTTATTTGTATCCCCAAAGACTTAAGAACAGAGATAGTAGAAAGACAATCCTCAGCAAAAAGAAAGTTATTAATCTCTACCCTACCCTTCGCAAGCGAAGAAAAGATTACCGCTCTATGAGATATAGATTTATCTGGCGGGACAATTATCCTTACCATTAACTATGCAACATTGTTAATAAAATCAGTTAACAAATGACAATTGCACTATTTCTCCTATCGGCATATCTAAATCCTTAGGGACGTCCATAGTAACAAGATTATTCCTTACCGTATCTATGACAGAAGAAAATTCTCTCCCTGATTTTGTCTTAACAGATACTCGAGAACCTGCACTTATAGTAGTTCCTCTCGGAAGTGCAAAGATAGCAAAATTGTATTTCTTATTTATCGACAACACCCTGGCTGATACTGTCTTGACAACATTGCTGTCCCCTTGATTTGGGCCAACTACTATCTTACCCAATGAAACCGATTGCTCTTTACCCTCTCTATTTTCTTGAGCAGTTTTTGCATTGGAACGAGATTTTACTTGCTTTACTATAGAGCGCATATACTGCTCCACTTCAAAAAGCCTTGTTCTTGTGCGCATCAATTCTTGTTTAAGTCTGGCAATTTGTTCGTCCCTTGCCCCCAATGCCTTATCCATATCCGAAAATTCTTGCTTTATTTCTGATAATGCCTCAATTAAATCTTCCTTTTCTTTCTTCAAATTAGAAATATCCTGTAAAAGAGATTGAACTTTTTCCTTAAAATCACTTATCTTTTCCTTTAGGTCTGCTATCTTTTTCTCCTTTTCTTCTATCTCCACCTTTTTCAATTCCAATTCATTTTTTGTCTGATGCAGTTTTTGTTCCACCTCCACCTTTTTCACTCGAACATTCAAGAATTGCACAACGAAGTAAACTGCTGATATGGTAGACACCAAAAAGAGAATAAAAACTACCACCAATAAAAACTTCTCTCTCTTGGTCATATCCCCTCCTTTGCCCCTTTAACCAGTAAATACACACCCAAAATACCCAACCACCTGGGAATAATCACCACTTGTTTCAGCACTTGTCTTATGTCTTATAGTTTTAACATCAGCACATTCCATAGACTGTAAAAAAGCAAGTATCATCATAGATGGATATATTCCACACATCGAAATATCGTTTTCCTTCACCACATCCCACAATTTTATGGGATCCAATGTTTCTATAGCACTTATTGCCAATCTATCTTTAGTCATTGTGGTTTCATAATCCTCATAATGATTCATATCCGAACTAACTATCCAGACTAATCTTTTAGTTACCGAACGATGAATGGAAGTAAAATTCCTTCCCACTGATATATAAGATTCCGGTGGTAACCCTCCCATAACAGTGATTGGGACAATCTTTGCTTCAGGAAAAAAACTTTGTATGATTGGAAGTTGCACCTCTATTGAATGTTCATACATATGAGCCGTATCGTCTAATTCCATCCCATCTATCCCTAATACCAACTCTCTGATTTCTTTATCCACCTTCACCTCCCCCAAAGGGGTTAACCAGGCATCTGCTGCACTTACAGAAAATACCGGACCAATCCCAGTATGATTCGGGCCCAATATCACCACAGTATCTGCCTTCTCTATAGAAGAAATAACCTCACATGCCAGGTCCCCAGAAAATACATAACCCGCATGCGGGCTTATCCCTCCCACAGCCTCTGAATAAACCACCTGAGACCTATGAGAATCTATCCAACGACGAAGCACCTCTCGCTCGTCGGGATAAAACCTACCTGCAACCACAGGGTTACGAATCTTCACAATGATATGATACCATTAAACTCCCAACTGTCAATGATAACCCTCTTTTCTCACTGCATCTCTACGACGAGCAAGTATTTGTTTTACTTTTTTCTGGCGAATAAAACCCTCTCTTTCATTTTCTTCCAATACATCCTCAATCCAGCGTTTTAAAAATGAATACCTTGGTATAAAAAATACATCTAAGGCATTCACTCGTCTTTGAGTTTTCTTAATCTCTCTGGCCAACTCTTCAACTATATATCGTTTCTCAACGTATTTGACCAACAGGTCTTGGATTTCAGAGACCATCACCAATGCTTGATCCATCTCTACGGTACAGAAGGCAAGCCCAGGTCTTGGGATATTCCTATTCGTTATCTCCAATGACGGTACTCTCAACCCCATTACACTACGATAGATAATTCCTATTTCCAATTGAGCCTTACTCTGGAGCAAGAAGAGTTCTGTCCTCTCCTGTCCAAGCGAGATACAACCCTGCTTGAAGTGTATGTAGAACTGCCTCAACCTGTCCTTCAATAACGCATATATATCCTGCATACCGGCTATCTCTTTCATAAACTCAGACATCAAGGCCTCACGTTTTTTCTCTAAAAGAGAATACCCGTCTTGGGCAATCTTCAAACTCTCTTTTATTTTCTGTAACGAACTACGAGTTGGTATAACCCGTTCCATCTCTTACCCCTGTCTTATTCCAGCCCCTTGGTCAAGAACTTATCATAAGCCAACAGATCAAGGAACCCATGCCCGCTCAATATAAATGTAATACAAATTTCCTTCTTTTCTTCTCTTGCCCTTATTGCCCAATCAATGGCTGCTTTAATCGCATGCGCTGATTCAGGAGCAGGGACTATCCCCTCGGTTTGGGCAAATAACACAGCTGCCTCAAAGACATCCTTTTGTGCATAGGCGATAGGCTGAACTATTTTTTTATCAACTAATAAAGATACAACTGGAGCCATCCCATGATATCGTAGACCCCCAGCATGTATGGGAGATGGGACAAATTTATACCCCAAGGTAAACATCTTAAAGAGAGGGGTTAACCCTGCAGAGTCACCAAAGTCATACTTATATTTCCCACTTGTCAAGGTTGGACACGCCGTGGGTTCTACTGCAATCATTTCTATATCCTCACCATCTATTTTTCTCTTTACAAAGGGATAAATAAATCCAGCAAAATTACTACCACCTCCGACACAGCCTATTAGGATATCTGGTTTTTCGTCTGCCAGTTCTAACTGCTTTTCAGTTTCTAATCCAACAATACTTTGATGCAGAAGCACATGATTTAAGACACTGCCCAATACATACCGAGCAGACTCATCTTTTACTGCATCTTCCACTGCCTCAGATATAGCGATTCCCAGTGATCCCGGACAATCTGGATCTTCCTTCAAAACTTGTTGCCCTGCATCAGTAAACTGTGAAGGAGAAGGAATTACTTCAGCATTCCAGACCTGCATCATAGTTTTCCGATATGGTTTCTGTTGGAAACTCACTTTCACCATATAAACGCGGCACTCAAGTCCAAACCTATTGCTTGCAAAGGCGATTGCACTTCCCCATTGTCCTGCCCCGGTTTCAGTAGTAATACGCCTTATTCCTTGAAGTTTATTGTAATATGCTTGTGCTACTGCAGTATTAGGCTTGTGAGAACCTGTAGGAGAGACTGATTCATCTTTAAAATAAATCCTGGCTGGGGTTTTCAATGCCTTTTCTAAATTTAAAGCACGTCGTAAAGGTGTAGGCCGCCATAATCTATATACATCTAAGACATCATCCGGTATTTCTACCCACCTATCCCTACTAAATTCCTGCTCTATAAGGCCATCAGCAAAGATCGGACGAAGATCCTTTTTCTCCAAGGGTTGATTTGTAGCAGGGTGGATTATTGGTGGCAATTCCCACGGCAAATCAGATATTAAATTGTACCATCTTGTGGGTAACTCTTTGTCTGTAAGGTGAAAATTTCTCATCTCCTACTCTCCTTCTGTTTTTGTATCTCCATCTTCCTCTACCATCTCACAACACTTTATTATCAACTCTTTGTCCTGGTTTGGCAACATATTCCAAATAGAAGTTCGCTCTTGGAAGAAATAGTTCACATCAGACTTTCCCCAAGTGTAGCGAGTCTCTAATTCTTTGAGGATATCTTCGGCCAACACCTGAGTGGTCAAAAATATTTTTTTTAGAAAACTACGCCTCTCTACAATACGGGAAAACATCTCTACGTTACTATAAAGGGCTACTGCTGGAGCATCTAATCGCCTGTAATCCACGGGAGATCCAGGCAAAGGCAAAAAACCAATTAACTTATAAAAGTCTTTATGCTTAGGATTGACCGTAATAAAGATTGTGTAATCAGAAAATTTTATCTTCACCAACTCAAATAAAAGCCTAAACAGAGTCAAAACCACTAAAAAACCACCCATGCGGTTAAATATATTAGAATCGTCTCCTACCAAAGGATCGCAGGCTAACATTCCAATCTCTCCCAATTTCTTTCCTTTTTCTCTAATTTCCTGTAGTTGCGACCCAAAGGCTACATCTGCTGGAAGCCCAAGTGGGGAGTCCAAAAACAAAGATATGGTGGCAACTACCTCGCCCTCAAGTGTACCTATAATAGGGTAAGCAGTAGAAAAAGCGCAATAAGGGAGGACCCATAAATCGGATTTCCAATCAGATTTTATATATCCACGCTCGCGATATCGAGCACAGACAAGTTGATAAGATCCCTCCAATTCCTCTCTACATTGAGGAAATTTATATTCTATTTCACGCAAAATAAACATAACAGCCCTCTTTAAGTCTTATAGAAGGTAGTATATAATTAAAGCATACATATCGCAATGACTTTATATCTAACGGAACAGATATGCATAAACTGATTCTTTCTATAGTTGCAAAGTTATATGCTAATCGAGTGTTGGCCATTACGCCAACTAAGAGATTTACCTACGGAGATATATTTTCCTCGGCTTACGAATTAGCACAATCCCTCAAACAACTAAAAACAGATACAGTAGCGCTCAACACATACAATAGCCCAAACCACCTTATAGGAAAGATCGCTATAATTTTGTCCCAAAAAATCGGCCTTTACTTGCACCCTGCATTAGGCCAAGACAAAATTATGGCAATCCTTGAACAAACACATACTCCATGGGTTATAGAGGAAACAGATAGGGGCCTCCGACTAAAACGATACCTACAATCGACATCTACTTATATAAAAAAAATCCCAAGCAAGACATTTTCTCTAAATCTATCCTCCGGAACCACCGGATTACTCCCCAAGATAATCCTCCATTCTAAACTATCCTGGTGGATTTCAACCTGGAGAATCATCCGATATCAGAAACGGCTCGATAACAAGCCGGTAAGGTTATTATGCTTACCTCCGCTTGCAACCGCTGGGTCAATTACATTCCTCCCTATCCTACTCTCAGGAGGAGCATATGTATTCACCGGCCATCAAGACAATCCTTCTAACGAACTACAACATCTTCAAGAGTTGATTTACGAACTTCAACCAACTCAGGTCTACATCACTCCCCGACAATTAAATAAGGCGTTAAATCAAGGATGGTGGAGTAAACCGGGTTCTGTTAAACGCGTATCTTGCGGAACAGAACCATTGCTATTGCCCACAGTAAAAAAAGTCTTAGATGATTTAGGTGTTGAGTTAAGTACCGGCTATGGTATGGTGGAGTGTCTGCCTCCCTTGAGTTCTATGGTTATTCCACCGGGCAAGGATGTTCCGGAGGGAATATTAAGTTCAGCAGGAAAAATTCTGCCAGGTGTAGGGATGAAGTTAATAGAAGGACGACTGGCTATTAGTTCTTCTACGACTATGTTAGGGTATCTATCAAATTCACACATTGACAAAGGGGATCGATACAGGCGATTCTTTATTACTCAAGACTATGGCAGAATAAAAGATAACTATGTATATATCTTTGGACGAGATGTTGACAAACTTGGACGCACTACGTTTTCCCGTAATGTGGAAGAATTTATATTAAAAAACATATCTAACGTAATCGACGTGGCAGTCGTCAAAAAAGATGAAAAAGAAATTATTTTGGCACTGGAGACAAAGCAAGATATTGTATTAAAACAAAAACTTATAGAACAAATTTTGAGACAATTTCCGGAATTAAAAGATAAACGTATAGCACTTAAAATAACAAATATCCCACTCAAATTTACCGGGAAATTAGATCGAAAAACTATATTAGAAGATTCTACATCCGATAAGTGATCTTTATCCTGTGATGAATTGAACCACAATGTTATTTCTTACCAATGGCCTTTTTAAAGGCCTTAGTCAAGGCAGGGACTATTTCAAATAGATCTCCTACTATTCCAT
>JAMOOT010000066.1 GCA_027065215.1 Candidatus Omnitrophota bacterium
TTCAATGGATAGGCCTGGGGCCATTCCAGATCTCAAGCCAGAACCTTACGAGTCTCTGACAAAAATCTCAACAGAGATCCAATCACATACCAACATCCCAGTCAACATAATATCTCGAATCCCACAGGCCAACACCCCTCAAAGGACTCAACCAAAAATTTCGTTAAATAGCCGCATATTAAGTACCCTACAACGCAGGCCATCGGATAAGCATGAATTATCCCATGCGTTGGGCGTATCGCAAGAGACCATAGATAAAATTCTAACAGAATTGGAATCCAAAGGTCTGGTCGTAAAGATGACGTTGAATAACCGTATCCTCTTTAAGAGGAAACATGATATCTGATAAAACTCTCTACTATATTTCGCAACATCTTCTCATCCTTCCAAGATAACTTCACTGATAAGGCCTTAGTCAGAGGCAAGGTCTCTATCATTCGCATCGCTTTAACAATCCCAGGAGAAATTCTTATCGCACTTGAATCCCTATCCTTGCATCTATCACAAAGCAATCCCCCTTCCTGATGACTAAACCAAACTTGAGACATCCCCCGTCTCATACATACAAGACATCCGTCAATATAGGGTCTAAACCCCACCAATGCCAAAAGTCTAATGCGAAAGGTCCGCACCAAAAGAGCAGGATCAACTCGGCCTACTTGTTTAAGACAATCTAAAAGGGTTAAAAATAATTCAGGATTGGGTTGATTGGCCGGACTAACTTTGTCTACCAAGTTCATCATCTTCCCGGCTATCCAATAATCACGACGGTCAGCCTTAGGCAGGCAATACTTTATCAAATTACACTGCGAAATTAAGTGCAGATTGGAATGGCGTGAAGGATAAAATACAACCTCATTAAGGGTAAACAGGTCCACTGAAGAGGCAAACTTTTTGGGGTCTTTTCGAATACCTTTTAATATACCGTTAAACTTTCCATGAGTAGGTGAAAAGAATACAGCAATCAACGATGTCTCTCTTATCGGAAATCGTCGCAGGACCAAGGCCTCAGTCTTTTGTATTGCCATCGTCAGGGAATATACCTGCTTTAAATTGTCTCACTATCTTCTCTATATATGCCCTTCTTTCCAATGAGGTCGGATGTGTACGCCAAAAAGACTCTATCATACTCTCAGGGACCTCAACCGCAAATCTCTCCCATATATCCTTACCGACATCTATATCATATCCTGCCCTATAAGCCAAATAAAGGCCCCAATAATCGGCCTGCATCTCCAATTCACGTGAATAGCCACTGGTTACTGCATCCCTGCCCATACCTGCCAATACAGAACCCAAACCAGGCAAAACCTCCTCCAATTTATTGGATAAAATGGTTCCAAACAAGCCCGAGACCAAGTCCACCCCCATATGTTGCACATGGTGGGCTAAAAGGATATGGGCAATCTCATGTCCCAAGACTACAGCCAATTCATCGTCGCTTTGAAGAAACCTCATCATACCATAGGTCACTATGACTGCGTTTGGCGTAGCCATAGCGTTTATCTCAGCATCAGAAGACATATAAAAATCTACCTGTCTCGGTCTGCTATCTACCTTTACCATACGAGGAAAGATCCGTCCTTCTGACCAAAAATCAAATTGAACAAATCGGCCGGGTATTAAAGTAGAAAGGACCTTCTGATACTCCTGACAAGACTTTACCCGATAACCATTAACAGCCAACAACACCGTCCCAGGCTCCACATCCAGTTTTTCGCAAGAAGTGCCTTCCACCTTTTCAACTATCACTGGATACCTGCCCTCTGGAAGGCCAAAAGCAGACCGAACTTGTTCATCTGCATCAACTACTAAAAGGCCTACATAGGGATAGTTTCCTTGACGAAACCTCGGGGGGATGTACTGTAAAAGGTGATAACCAACTGAAACTACCCTTCGCCATAATGAAGCACGATACCTAAAAGCACGGCCAACTAATCTTGACTCATATTCTCTAACCTCATCCGGTGTGGCCCTTGGGCCCTGATAGACACACCCTCCCAAGCAAATTAAGGCCAAAAGTAATAACCAACATCTTCGAGACAAAAGGCATCCCATAGTATCTCCCTAACCTCAGTCTCCCCTACATCCATTACTGAAAAGTGGTAATTATAATCCTTTCTACGTAAATGATTGTTTATAAAATGTATTGCCGTCTTTACAATTTTTTTCATCTTATCGCGAGTAACACTTTCAAGTGCCGTCTCAAAAGAACCCTTGGAGCGGTGCCTAACTTCAACAAAATAAATATCTCTTCCCCGCTTGACGATTATATCTATTTCACCCCCTCTAATCCGATAATTACGTGCTAAGATATCAAAACCAGAATGAGATAAATAATCACAACCTATATTTTCGTAGATATTTTCTACCACAATCTCATCTGCACAACTGGTCTATAACTTCGCCGATGAACCCGACAAGGACCAAACTGATCAATCGCCTTTAAATGTTGAGCAGTTGCATACCCTTTGTGATCAGCAAATCCGTATTCAGGATATAAACAATCCAGGCCAAACATAATATAATCCCTTATCACCTTTGCCAAGATAGAGGCACAAGATATCTCGAGGACATATTTATCTCCCTTAATAACTGGCCTGCAGCGGCCATTTATTGAAACTGGTAAATCAAAGGAATCTTTTCCATCAACCAAGACTAATAATTTTCTTTGTCGCAGTTGAGGATACTTATCGAGCAATATTGTCAACGCCTCAGACATACCAGAAAGAGTTGCTCTACGGATATTCAGACGGTCTATTGCATAAACATCTATTATTGAAACCGACCAGTAAAGGTTCTCAACTATAAATTTAAATGCTCTCTTACGTTGGGCAAAAGAAAGGGATTTAGAATCATTTAGCCTGATTGGAGGCCTATCAACTCCCTCTTTCCATGACACGCAAGCACAAACTACTGGCCCAGCCAATGGACCACGCCCCGCTTCATCTACACCAACCACTACTTCCCCCACGATCCCCCCTATTCACAATGTAAACATCAAAACAAATCTTCACCCGTCAAATGGTTATATATCTGGATATACCTTCCCCGAGTATTCTCCACCACATCTGCAGGAACTTCTGGACCTGGAGGGGCCTTATCCCAATCCAAAGAATTCAGATAATCCCTGACAAACTGTTTATCAAAACTTTTCTGAGATCTGCCTTCTTCATAATCCTCTACATACCAAAACCTGGAAGAATCAGGGGTAAGAACCTCATCCACTAAATAGATATTCTCATCCTCATCCAACCCGAACTCAAACTTGGTATCAGCAATAATAATCCCTCGAGAGAGGGCATAATCTCTTGCCTTAGAATATAACTTTATACTAATATCTCTTATCTTCTCAGCCAACTCCCGACCGATCATCAATACTACATCTTCAAAAGTTATCTCCTGATCATGGCCTTGCTCGGCCTTGGTAGTAGGAGTAAATAATGGCGGCTCAAGACGTTGAGATTCCTTAAGACCACTGGGCAACTTTATACCGCTTATCATTCCCGTACGTTTATAACTCTTCCAACCAGAACCAGTAATATATCCTCTAACTATGCACTCTATAGGCAAAACCTTATATTTTCTCACCAACATCGAACGATTTTTAAGAATATCCTCGTATTTCTTTAACTCAGGATACATCCAGACGATTGTTGAAGAATAACTGGTTACCAGATGATGCTTTATATCTTCTGAGAAGAAATCAAACCAAAACCTACTCATCATAGTAAGTATCTTTCCCTTATCAGGGATAGGCGTGGGCAATATCACATCAAAGGCTGATATCCTATCAGTAGTTACTAACAAAAGATGTTCTCCCAGATCGTAGACATCTCTTACCTTGCCTCGCCTCAAAATCCCCACATCAAAATTTGTTTCCTTTATCGCCATATCCCACCAACTTTTTACAACGTATTTACCGTCTTGGAACAACTCTTCCTCATCAAGGACCGCAAAACTCCAGAAGGCTCCATCTCCCAAAATTCATCTACCTCCTGACACATAGACTCAACACACCTTTGCCAAAGGGTAGGAGAAGTTAGTTGGCGTTTTAAAAGTGACTTTGCCTCTTCACCTGAGTCTATCTTTTCTCCGCTTATACTACTAAATACCAAAATTCGTGGATCATTAAACTTGACTTTATCCAACTCCTCATTAAACCTTTCCTGGGCATCTGACATAAGAGGACTGTGAAACGCCCCAGCAACAGATAATCTCACTATCCGCTTAGCCCCCAAATTTTTAAGCCGCTCCTCTACTATCCCTAACTCCTCTAATCTCCCAGAGACCACTATCTGCCCAGGTGCGTTAAAATTAGCAGGATAGACATCTAATCCATCACAGGCATCTCTAACCTTCATTTCATCTAAACCAATTACAGCGCTCATACCTGAAGATACACGTTCACTGGCCTCTTGCATTAACCTCCCCCGCAAATCTACCAACTTTACTGCCGTCGGAAAGTCAAAGACTCCAGCCGATAGTAATGCCCCATATTCCCCTAAACTCAGTCCAGCAGTCGCATAGATTTCTTTGTGAACAGAATCCCTAAAATAACAGAATGAAATCCAACTCACGACAAGAATTGCTACCTGACACTTATCTGTTCGATCTAAGACCTCTTTGGGACCAGATTCTATAACCTTTCTGACATCCCAACCCACCAAATCGCTTGCCTCTTCCAGAAATCTTTCCAACTTTGAATCTTTCTCAAGCAGAGAAAGTCCCATACCTATCTTTTGGGCCCCCTGCCCTGGGAAAAGCGCTGCAATTCTCAATTTTCCCCCCCTATATTTACCTTGAGATTTCCCAACTCCTTAAGTATCCTATCGTTCACCTTTCGTTTTATCTCCTTAACCGCTACCATTATGGCATTACGAACCGCTCGGGCATTAGATCTGCCGTGTCCAATAATACAGACTCCATTTATTCCCAGCAAGAGTGCTCCACCATATTCAGAATAATCGATCTTCTTCTTCAATCTCTTGTAAGCAGGCAATAAAAATAAAATAGCCCCTATTTTCGTCCACCAAGAAGATTCATATATCTCCTGTTTAAGCAACTTAACAACCGCCTCAGCCGCACCTTCAGAGACCTTCAAGACCGCATTACCAACAAATCCATCCATCACCACTATATCGACAACGCCCTTGAATATATCTTTACCTTCCACATTGCCCACGAAATTCAATCCAGACTGTTTAAGCAGACTTGCTGCCTCCTTATAGGTAGAAATGCCTTTGCCTTCTTCTTCTCCAATGTTTAGTATCCCAACCTTAGGGTCATCCACTCCATCCCACATCGCTCGACAATACACAGTGGCCATCAATCCATACTGAAGCAAATGAGTTGGTTTTGTATCTATATTTGCCCCCACATCAATTACGATTACCGGTGTTCCTTTCATCGTTGGGAAGACCACCGCCAACCCAGGTCTTTCTATCCCAGGAAGGAGTCTCGCTTTAAGCGTAGCAGCAGAAACCACCGCTCCAGTATTACCAACACTTACAAAGGCCGAGATCTCCTTCTTTTTCAACAATTCTGCCCCAACACTTATAGAAGAATCCTTTTTCCTCCGAACACTCAAAGCCGGAGGATCTTCCATAGATATAACCTCAGAGGCATGACAAATCCTAATATTGGGTAGATCAGAAGGGAGGTATTTTTTAATCTCTTCTTCTCTACCAATCAAAATAAGGTCTATATCAGGATTCTCTTTGGCCGCCATGTATCCACCCCGTACCGGCTCGGACGGGGCAAAGTCTCCGCCCATGGCGTCCAAACCAATTACTATCCTTCCTGCCATAGTTATATCTAACTCCTATCAATAAGGAGTTAATACTGCCCTGCCCTTGTAATAACCACAGTGCGGGCAAATCCGGTGAGGAGGTTTGGGCAAACCACAATGGGAACAAGGCTGGACCTGCATAGGAGTTATTTTGTCATGCGTTCGGTGTTTATCCCTACGCGATTTAGAATGTTTCCGTTTAGGATGCGCCATTTAAATCACCTCCAATTCAGTTGCACTTACATTCACCTAAATTTCTATTGCCTCCACACACTGGACATATTCCTTGACAATCCTCTCTACACAAATTTTTCATACCAATACTCAAGATGATCTCTTCTCTAACTAACTGGGTTATATTAATCTCTTGCAATTCACTAACAATCTTTATGTGATGAGAAAACTTCCAATTCCTGTGAGAACGTACCTCTTCCAAACAGCGCGTACAAGTCAATAAGACATCCGCTTCAACATAAATAGCAAGATCCACATAATCCCCTACTCGATAAGCATCTACTGAAACCCATGCATCACTATCCAACTGCCAATATTCACAATCTACATCTAAGGCATTAGAAGGAATTGTACCTTCAAAATTGCTCCTTTGTGATAATATATCCTTAACCGATATTTTCATAGACCAACATCACCTCATCACTCATACGAATGGCTTATTATAACTCAAAACCCTCGAAATTCCAAAACTAACAAAAGACCCCATAAAAATATAACATAATAATAGACCATGAATAAATTACCTTGAGCATCTTAATAAATTATCCTACAGGGTATGACCCTAATACCTTAAAGAATTTCGAACGTTTATCAACTGTTTCAAGGGCATCTCTTATTCTCTTCTCTTGGATATGACCCTCCAGATCTACGAAAAAGTAATAATCCCAGGCCTTCTTTTTAGAAGGACGAGATTCTATTTTTGTTAGATTAATACCATACCGTTTAAAAGGCAATAACATATGATGCAACGCACCAACTTCATCTTTTACCGAGAATACGATAGAAGTCTTATCCTTTTTTGTGGGCTGGGGAACTTGCTCGCCAATAACAAAAAACCGAGTCACATTGTGAGAATAATCTTCAATTCCCTTGGCTATAACCTTTAGTCCATAAACACGAGCAGCCAACAAACTGGCAATTGCAGCAGTATATGGCTCCTTTTTTGCCATCTGAGCAGCAAAAGTTGTGCTGGGGACCTCCTTTAATTCAATCCCAGGCATATTAGTCTCCAACCAAACCCTGCACTGCCCAAACACTATCGGATGAGAATATATAACCCTTATTTTCTCTTTGGAATAATTAGATAGTAAATTGTGTGATATCTCCAACATAATCTCACTGCATATCTTTAAATCTGTATCTATCAGCATATCCAAGGTATAGGTTACTGCACCTTCTATAGAATTTTCTACCGGGACCACACCATAATCTGCCTCTCCTTTCTCAACCACTGAAAAGACATCGCTTATATTAAGACACGGCAAATAATTCGCCGATGAACCAAATCTCTTCCCTGCAGCCTCGTGAGTAAACGAGGCCTTAGGCCCTAAATAGGCTATTGTCAGTGGCCTTTGTAGTGATAGAGAAGCAGATATTATCTCCCTATATATAGATTCCAAGGCATTCTCTGGCAATGGTCCATCAGAAATACTTTTTATCTTGCTCAAAAGTCTTGCCTCACGGGAAGGGTCAAAGACAGGCATATTAGTTTTCTGTTTCAACTTCCCTATCTTCTGGCTGATCTTTGCCCGTTGATTGAGCAACTTCACTATCTGTGCATCGATTTTCTCGATCTGTAACCTTAACTTCTCCAAGTCCAAGGTCAACCTCCTGTTGGGAAATCTCACCTATAATGTGTTCAAATTCCTCCAACTTAGGCAGATCTTTAAGAGACCCAAGCCCAAAATAATTTAAAAACTGATCTGTGGTTCCATAAAGAAATGGCCTTCCAGGGACCTCCTTTCGGCCTTCAATCTTTATAAAGTTTTTCTCAAACAAACCCCTTATCACACCATCACAGGCAACACCACGAATCTGTTCTATCTCCACCTTTGTAATCGGCTGCTTATAGGCTATTATAGCCAAAGTCTCCAATGCTGCCCGACTTAACCTCTCCTGACGATATGCTATGTAAAGTTTTCTTATCCATGGAGAAAATTCTGGCAAGACAAACAATTGCCAACCCTTTGCAATATGTCGAATACGAAAACTACGATTGCTATCCTCATAAAACCTATTCAACACTTCAATCGCATCAGATATTTGCGATGAAGTTACATCTGCACCAATTACATCAGATATCTCCTTCAGGCTTAATGGATGATCGGCCACCATTAAAATCGCCTCAACCAATCTAACAATCTCATCCTTCTCATTCATGACAACAACACCTGTTCGTTTCTATACAATTCTATTTCGCCAAATAGTGATGGTTGGCGAATTAAGACCTCCCCTAATCGAACCAATTCCAAGACTGCTAAAAATATCGCCACCAACTCCAACCTACTTTTAACCTGGTGGAACAAGGCATTTACCCGAACATATTTATTCTCAAGAAGTAGATGAAGCAACTCATGCATTTTATCCTCTACAGTATAGTTATCGACTATTATTTCATGAACCACATCTTCAGGTACATTCTTTAACGCACGGGAAAATGCAGTAAGCAGATCGAATACATTATTCGTAAGCACAAACTCTCCCTCTTCAAAGACATCCTCTATCTCTGGATGATGCAAGCGGGTAAACCACTCCTGTCTCTCGGATTCTCTTTCCCGCAGATATCCTGCCGCTTCCTTGAATTTTTGATATTCCAATAATTGATCAACCAATTCTTTTCGTGGATCTTCTACCTCCTCATCATCATCTTTAACCTTAGGGAGCAACATACGCGATTTTATCTGCATAAGTGTAGCCGCCATCACTAAATACTCTCCGGCTATATTAAGGTCCAGCATCTTCATAACATCCAAGTAATGCAAATACTGCTCAGTAATGTAAGAGATTGGTATATCATAAATGTTTATTTCCTCCTTTTTAATTAGGTAAAGCAACAAATCCAATGGACCTTCAAATATGTCCAATTTTACTTCGTAGGACATAATTCCTTTCTAATACGATCCAAAATACCATTTACGAATTTATAAGCATCCTCTTCACCGAACTTCTTAGCCAACTCCACAGCCTCATTTATTGAAGCCTTTGGAGGGATATCCTGGGCATATAATAGTTCTGCTGAACCTAATCGGAGGATATTCCTATCTACAACTGCCATTCTATCGATCGGCCAATTAGAGGCAAACTTGGAAATTACCTTGTCTATCTCATCTCTATGTTTATCTACCAATCCGACTAAATATTTGGCGAAATCTACCACTTCTGGGTCAGGGAATCCCTCCATATCCAGAACATAATTTAACGATTGAGATGCAGGTATATCAATTATATCCGAATTATAAAGTGCTTGAATTGCATACTCTCTGGCCAAAGAGCGTTTTCTCATAATATATTCACTTCAATCTTTGGAGAATATTTACCATTTCCACAGCTGAACGGGCTGCATCACGGCCTTTATTGCCCAATTTCGTGCCGGCCCTATCCACTGCCTGATCAACACTATCAGCCGTTATAACACCATATATCACTGGCACCTCAGTAGAAAGACTGACCTGGGCAATTCCTTTAGCTGCCTCAGTAGATACAAAATCAAAGTGAGGAGTTTCACCCCGTATAATCGCTGCTAAACAGATTACCGCATCGGCCTTTTTAGCGCAGAGTTTAGCAACCAAAGGCAGTTCAAATGCCCCCGGGGTCCAAACCACAGATATATTCTCTTCATCTACTCCAAGCCTTACCAATTCATCTACACACCCCTCCAGCAATGAACGAGTAACCAATTCATTAAATCGAGAAACCACCAGAAAAAACTTAGCCGATGCATTATTAAGTTTCACCTTAATCTCTTCCATATATTTCACCTCCTCTTAATAGATAGATTTTACCTTAAACCTTATCATTCACTCAACATTATTTCAGTATTCTACGAAAATATATTGGGAAACACAGATAGTATATGCAGCCCTGCCAGGGAACGTCTCTAACTCCTCACTCGTTCAATTTTTTCTCTAATTCAGCTAACATATATTCATTTTCTGGAACCACTATATCATCCTGATATATTTCGATATATTTTGCTCCGAATTTGAGAGCTGTTTCTATGGCCTTATCCAAAGGCCCAAGCCTATCCCTGCCTCTATCCCTCCAAACGGAAGCCCAAGCCATCTGGAATCCTATAATTGCTTTTTCCCTATACTTCATGAATATTGAAAAGAAATCCTTAAAAATAGGATTCTCATCAATCGCATCAAGCACCTTCGCACTCATTCCATTTGATTGCAAACATATTCGACCTTCATATTTAGAAACTGCATACGCTGCAAGTTCTCCTGCCATATCAACATAAAACCTTGGCACATCAATACACAAAGATATTAATTTATCAGGGAAGGCCTCTACTGTCTTGTCTATAGCCAATTCCCATACATTCAACCACTTCTCTTTTGTAAATCCATGTTCCCGAAACACCTCAAGCGCGCTTCGGGACTTTGGCAAATGTGGAGTTGCAGGTCCTGTTGCCGGACCAGTCACTGCAATCCAAAAGACATTAGGATCGTCTCCATATCTCTCTCCTAATTTCTTTAAAAAATTGAAATATTTCTCTAAATAATTCCTATCCCATAGTACAGGTAATACAACTGTCTTCCCTAAAAAATTTTTCTTATTCCTATTTTTTGAAATAAACTCCATCTTTGGGATATCTTCATCCTCAAATATCCACTTAGGGCTATATACACCTGTCATTATCCGAATAGTCACATATTTATTATAACTTCTTGCCTGGGCAATTATCTTATCCAATTTTTCCCACTCAAACCTTCCTTCCTCTGGTTCCAATACCTCCCAAGAAATTCTTATAGATACACCCTTAACAAAGGGTTTCTCAAAAACCTCCTTGTATACTTTACCTTTCGTAGGCAATGCGTATATTCCATAATATTTCTCATAGGAACCAGCCAATAAAGACATGTTCATAAACATAGAAGATATCACAACTAAAATTAAGACAATCTTTCTACTATCCATCTCTCTTTAATGTAATTAGATTAGTAACCTCACAAGATATACTTCCTTAATAAACAAATACTTAATAGGCATAGTCTTTAATCAATAGACAGATAGAGGGAAACAAATAAAACATCCGCCTTCTACAAAAAGGACTTGGAAAACAAGTTCCACGCAACTCCACCGCCTAATGCCAAACCAAGAATTACAAACCACTTATACTTTCCCCAAGCAAGTTTTACAACAATAATTTCACTTAGCAGAAAAAACAAACACACTAACGATGATCCCAAAGGGAAAGATGCCACCTTCTGAACCCAATGTGGACCTGGCCCAAAAACCTTGCTCAAGGTATCCCAATTAATAATTCCAATCGCATAGAGGATCGACGAAATAAAAAAAAGCAGCGTAGGGAAAACTGCAGAAGAAAGAAAAAACACTATTATTTTATCCTGGAATTCTTCTTTTCTTTGTTCATCCTTTATATTTTTCTGATTTACTTCTTTATCCATTCAGGCCTCTCAAATACTCTACCATATATTATGGTATCCCACTATACTTTCTAATTAAAACATAAAATTTGGGCTTGATGTTTTCCATCAAGCCCCAAAGGATTAAAGATATATCAAAACACCCTGTCGGTATGTAC